>JAFWZS010000082.1 GCA_017522205.1 Clostridia bacterium | reverse complement strand
TTGCTTTCAGAGATAAGACCCTTGTTAACTACTGTCCCTCATGTAAGGTCGTTCTTTCAAACGAGGACTCTCAGGGCGGTAAGTGCGACATCTGCCACAGTGATATCGTACAGAAGTCAAAGGACGTTTGGTACCTTCGCATTACAGAATATGCTGATAAGCTCCTCGAAGGTCTTGACACAGTTGACTACCTTCCCAATATCAAGCTTCAGCAGGAAAACTGGATCGGTAAGTCAACAGGTGCTTTTGTAAACTTCAAGGTGAAGGATACAGAAGAAATGCTTAAGATCTACACCACAAGACCCGACACTCTTTTCGGTGTAACCTTTATGGTAATGGCTCCCGAGCATCCTCTTCTTGACAAGTACAGCGATATGATTGCTAACTTCAATGAGGTTGAAGCTTACAGAGCAGAATGTGCTAAGAAAACAGAGTTTGAACGTACTCAGCTTGTCAAGGATAAGACAGGTGTTAAGCTTTCCGGCTTCTCTGCAATCAATCCCGTAAACGGCAAGGAAATTCCCATTTTCATTTCAGACTACGTTATGATGGGCTACGGTACAGGTGCAATTATGGCTGTGCCTGCACACGACCAGAGAGACTACGACTTCGCTAAAAAGTTCGGTATCGATATTATCGAAGTAATCAAGGGTGGCGACATTTCAGTAGAAGCTTACACAGGCGACGGTGAAATGGTGAACTCCGATTACCTCAACAGATATACTGACAAGAAATCCTCAATCGCAAGAGTTCTTGAAGAGCTTGAAAAGCAGGGTATAGGTGAAAAGGGCGTTCAGTACAAGATGAAGGACTGGGCATTCAACCGTCAGCGTTATTGGGGTGAACCTATCCCCATCGTACACTGCCCCGACTGTGGAATCGTTCCCGTTCCCTATTCAGAGCTTCCTCTTAAGCTCCCCAAGGTTGAAAACTTTGAGCCCGGTCAGGACGGCGAAAGCCCCCTTGCAAAAATCGAATCTTTCGTAAACTGCACTTGTCCCAAGTGCGGCGGCAAGGCTAAGAGAGAAACTGATACAATGCCTCAGTGGGCAGGTTCATCATGGTACTTCCTTCGTTATATAGACCCCCACAACACAGAGGCCTTTGCCGATATGGAAAAGCTTAAGTACTGGGGTCAGGTTGACTGGTACAACGGCGGTATGGAGCACGTAACACGCCACCTTATCTATTCACGTTTCTGGCACAGATTCCTCTATGATATCGGTGCAGTACCCACAGCTGAGCCTTATGCAAAGAGAACTGCTCAGGGTCTCATTCTCGGACCTGACGGCGACAAGATGTCAAAGTCAAAGGGTAACGTAGTTGACCCTAACGATGTTGTTGAAGTATTCGGTGCAGACGTTCTTCGTACTTACGTTCTCTTTATGGGTGATTATGAAAAGGCTGCTCCCTGGTCAGAAAGCTCAGTTAAGGGCTGTAAGAGATTCGTTGACAGAGTATGGAATCTTCTTGAAATCGTAAATGACAGTGAAGAATACTCAAAGAAGCTTGAAACCTCATTCCACAAGACAATCAAGAAGGTAACTGAGGATATTGAAAACCTTAAGTACAACACTGCAATTGCCGCTCTTATGACTCTTCTTAACGAAATTTACGATGCAGGTTCAATTACAAGAAAAGAGCTTAAGACTTTCATTCTTCTTCTCAATCCCTTCGCTCCTCACGTAACTGAGGAAATTAACGAGGCTCTCGGCTTTGATAGTCTTCTTGCAGTAACAGCTTGGCCTACATACGAAGAGGCAAAGTGTGTTGACTCAGAAATCGAAATTGCAGTTCAGGTAAACGGCAAGGTAAGAGCAAAGCTCAATGTTGCTGCTGACTGCACTCAGGAAGATGCAATTGCTGCAGCAAAGGCAGACGAAAAAATCGCTGCAGAAATTAGTGGCAAAACCGTAATTAAGGAGCTTTACGTAAAGGGCAGACTTGTAAATATTGTTGTAAAATAATAAAATTTGCAAAAATCAGGTTAAAACTAGCTTATTGTTTCAAGTTTTCTCTTGACAAGGTTTAAACTATGATGTATAATACTTTGCGTATCCTTAGATGGAAATATACCCCTGCTAACAGGTAAGGGAGGGAAATATAGATGAGTCAGGTAAAAGTAAAAGAGAACGAGTCACTTGACAGCGCTCTCAGACGTTTTAAGAGACAGACTTCACGCGACGGTATCATCCAGGAAGTTCGTAAAAGAGAACATTACGAAAAGCCTTCAGTTGCAAGAAAAAAGAAGTCTGAAGCTGCTCGTAAGCGTAAATTTAAGTAATTAACGAAAATCACCTGAGGGCTTTTTTACCTTGGGTGATTGCTTTTAATGAGATTACCCCGAAAGGTTTGATATAAATGATTAATAAACTCAAAAATTTTCTGAAAGAAAAAAATGCTGCTGCCCTTATAATGAGTGAAGAAAATATCTGCTACTTCACTTCATTTCATTCAAGCAACGGCTATCTTGTTGTAACAGGGGAGAAGGCATATTTTTTCACAGATTCAAGATACATCGAGGCTGCACAGAATAAGATAACCTCCTGCGATGAGGTGCTTTTACTTAAAAGTGTAAAGGAAGAGCTTGCACCATTTATAGCTTCACTGGGTAAAGCTGAGCTTTTTGTTGAGGCAGAAAGAATCACCCTCAGCCGTTATACCGAGCTCAAAGCTCTTTTCTCCGGTGTAACCGTAAACGGAAACGGTGAGCTGGACAAAAAGATTTCCGAAATCCGTACTGTTAAAAGGGACGAGCAGGTTAATACTATAATCAAGGCTCAGCGTATTGCTGAAAAAGCCTTCGATTACATTCTCACTTTCATTAAAGAGGGTGTAACTGAAAAGGAAATTGCTCTCACTCTTGAATACTTTATGCTTAAAAACGGTGCTGATGCACTTTCATTTGATACTATTGCAGTCAGCGGCAAAAACAGCTCAATGCCACACGGTGTACCTACCGACAAGAAAATCGAAAAAGGCGATTTCATTACTATGGACTACGGTGCAGTCTGCGATTTCTACCATTCAGATATGACAAGAACAGTTGCAGTAGGCGAGGTTTCATCTAAGCAGATTGAGGTTTATGAAACTGTCCTTAAGGCTCAGGAAGAAGCCTTCAGGGTGATGAAAGCAGGTGTACCCTGCAAGGATGTTGACAAGGCTGCAAGAGATACTATAATAAATGCAGGCTACGGTGAATACTTCGGTCACGGTCTCGGTCACGGTGTAGGTGTTGAAATTCACGAGCTTCCTTCACTTAACCCCGGTAGCGAAGCAATTCTCGAAGCAGGCAACATTGTAACAAATGAGCCGGGCATTTATCTTCCGGGTGAGTTCGGTGTGAGAATTGAGGATATGGCTCTCATAACCGAAGACGGATACGAAAATCTCACCCTTTCAGAAAAGAAACTCATTATTTTATAAGATAAAGGGCGTGTAGTAATGCCAATGTACGAAAACGAAATAAGACCTGAAAGGGCTCTGCTTGTAAGTGTTGATACGGGTGATTTTGATGCCGAGGTTTCAATTGACGAGCTGGAGGAGCTTGCCTCAACTGCAGGAGCAGTAACCGTAGGCAAGGTCATTCAGAAAAAGGAAGCTCCCGAAAAAGCAACCTTTGTGGGTATCGGAAAACTTGCAGAAATCATAGCCTTCTGTCAGCAGAATGAGGTCGACTTGCTTATTTTCGACAGCGAGCTTTCACCCTCACAGCAGAGAAACCTTGAAAAACTGACAGGCATAAGAGTAATTGACAGAACAATGCTGATTTTAGATATTTTTGCACAGAGAGCAAGAAGCAGTGAAGGTAAACTTCAGGTTGAACTTGCTCAGCTTCGCTATCAATTGCCGAGACTTGCAGGTCAGGGTACTGCACTTTCGAGACTGGGTGGCGGTATCGGTACAAGAGGCCCCGGTGAAACAAAGCTCGAAAGCGATAAACGGCATATTAGAAGACGTATACAAAAGCTGGAGGAAGACCTTGCAGCTATGGAAAAACGCCGCTTTCAAATGAGAAAACGAAGAGAGAAGGACAGCGTGCAGACTGTTGCCATTGTAGGCTACACCAATGCAGGAAAGTCCACTCTTATGAATGCACTTACCGATGCAGGTGTCCTTGCAGAAAACAAGCTTTTTGCGACCCTTGACCCCACATCAAGAGCTCTTATTCTTCCCGACGGAAGACAGGTTATGCTTATTGACACTGTTGGCTTTATCAGAAGACTTCCCCATAAGCTTGTTGAAGCCTTCAAATCTACTCTTGAAGAGGCTGCCTCGGCAACCCTTGTGCTCAACGTCTGCGATGCTTCAGACGAACACGCAGCAGAGCATCTTGAGGTTACAAAAAGGCTTCTCTCTGAGCTTGGCTATGAGGATAAGCCTATAATTTCAGTAATGAATAAGTGCGACAAGGTGGGCGACATTTACTCTATGCATACCTTCGGCAAAACTGTAATGATTTCAGCTCTCCACAAAAAAGGCTTTGACGAGCTTTTGGATGCAATACTGAAAGAGCTTCCCCCCACGAGAAGAAAGGTTGAGCTTATGCTGCCTTTCTCTCAGGGTGCAATTGCAGCGAGAATCAGAAACGAAGGTGCAGTTGAAGAAGAGGAATACAGACCCGAGGGACTTTATATGAGAGCAATAATCGACGTTGCTCTGCTCTCTCAGGTTGAAGAATGGCTTATTTGAAAAGTTGAAAGTTGAAAGTTAAAAGTGGAAACATGGGTCGCTTCGCTCCGATTATAATCAACTCTTTATCCTACACAACTCGATTAATTCCGCAGACTGATATCTGCTGATTTCACAAGTATAAATCTGCGACCATAACTCCACACTTTAAAAAACTTTCTCCATAAATCCACCCAGCTCAACGTTGCTTATATCACAGGCAATAACCGTTCCACCGTATGTGAGAAGATTTCCACAGATAGTCCCTGAGTTTTCATAACCGGGGTAGTTAATAATTTCATAACTCCAGCTTTTTACCCGTACACCCTTATAATCCGTAAGGTCAAGTCCCTGAGCCTTCTGAAGCTCATTATATTCATTGTAGGTGTCGTCAAACTCTTCAGGAATGACAACTTCCTTTACGGAGACGGGGTCTTCCTTGGCTTCATAGCCGAACTGACGGAAAAATTCTATACGCTGCTCTGGAGTTTCAGCTTTCATTGAGTGAGAGCCAACCTTTGAAACGGGTATACTGCCGTCTGTTGAAACATAAACTACACCGCCGATTACTGTGAGAAGAAGAGCAACGGAAAAAGCAAAGATTTTTTTTAGATGCTTTGATTTGAGAGATATAAAAAACATAAAATCACCGACTTTAAATTTACTTATTTATATATATGTGCCGTTTTTGGCAATAATGCAAAAATCGTGAGGTATAAAATGGATTACATACCCTATAACTCGAGAAATGAACTTCATAAAAGTCCTTTCGGTGCAGTAAGAGAGGGTGAAACAATCGTCTTTAAGGTTGTTCTTCCCCGAAATCTTCAATGCTCCCACGTTGACCTTGTCATAAAAAGCGACAAGGGCGATTACTCATACCATTCAATGAGATGGCTCTCAATGGAGGGTGAAAACGAAGAATGGTGGGCGCTTGGCTATACCGTAGGTGCTGCAGACATTTATTTCTACCATTTTGAGTACGACACCCCTTGGGGCAGAACTGCCATAAAACACGACGGCACTTGTCTCGGAAGTCTTTCAGGCGGTACGGATGAATGGCAGCTTTCTGTTTATGAAAAGTCGTTCACCACACCGAACTGGCTTAAAGGTGGGCTTATTTATCAGATTTTTCCCGACAGATTCTATTTTTCGGGTGAAGAAAAGAAAGAGATACCCTCTGGAAGAAAGCTCCGTACAGACATTTTCGGCGAGCCTGAGTGGATACCCACAAAAGAGGGTAAGGTGCTCAACAATGACTATTTCCAGGGTGACCTTAAGGGCATAACCGAGAAGCTTCCTTATATTGCATCTCTCGGCACAACCTGCATATATCTTAACCCCATCTTTGAAGCACAGAGCAATCACCGTTACGACACAGCTGATTACAGTAAAATTGACCCGCTTTTAGGCACAGAGGAAGATTTTACCATTCTTTGCAAAAAGGCAGAGAAATACGGCATTTCCGTAATTTTAGACGGTGTGTTCAGCCACACCGGTGATGACAGTATCTACTTTAATAAGTACGGCAGATACGACAGTCTCGGTGCTTATCAGTCCAAAGAATCACCCTATTACAAATGGTACAAATTCAGAAAATATCCCGACGATTACCACTCATGGTGGGGCATAAGCATACTGCCGGAGGTTATCGAAGAAACCGATGAGTTTATTGAGTTTATTGCAGGTGAAAAGGGCATAGCAAGAAAATGGCTCTCTCTCGGTGCAAGAGGCTGGCGACTTGACGTAGCCGATGAGCTTCCCGATAAATTCCTTGATGCATTGAGAGTTGCAGTAAAGAGTGAAAACCCTGAAGCTCTCGTTCTCGGTGAAGTATGGGAGGATGCCTCAAACAAATTTGCTTACGGTGAAAGACGAAGATATTTTTCGGGAAAACAGCTTGATTCCGTTATGAACTATCCCTTTGCCGATGCAATAATTTCCTTTGTCCGTACGGGCAGAGTTGAGGGATTTTCTGAAAAGATAATGACGGTGCTTGAAAACTATCCGAAGTGCTGCATAGACGTGCTTATGAATCATATCGGCACTCACGACACAATGAGAGCCATAACTGCTCTTTCGGGTGAAAGCTGTGAATACCGTGACAGATATTGGCAAAGCAGAAAAAAGCTCACATCTTCAGAATATGAAAAGGGCGTAAAGCTTCTTAAACTTGCTTCAATGATTCAGTATACACTTCCCGGTGTACCTTCGCTTTACTACGGTGACGAGGCTGGTATGGAGGGTTATAAAGACCCGTTCAACCGTTTCTGTTACCCTTGGGGCAAGGAGAATATGGAGCTGCTCAGCTTTTATAAAGCTCTCGGTGAAATGAGAAAAAGCTGCGACTGCTTTAAGGAAGGCAGTTACAAAACCGTTTCTGCAATGCTTTCCTGCCTTGCTTTTGAACGTAAGGGCAAAAAAGACAAGGTGCTTGTTATAATCAACCGTAACGACCACGAAATCGACTACTATTTACCCTCAGAATGGCACAATGCTCAATGCATTTTCGGAAAAGAAATGCAGGGCGACAAGGCACATCTCGGTGCACTTGAGGGCATAATTCTAAAAAAGGAGAACTGATATGAGCAATTGGACAGAAGTTAAAATCAGCGTTAATTCAAAGGATATTGACAGAGCAGGTGACATTGCTTCAATGGTTGTGCCCTACGGCATTTATATTGAGGACTACAGCGAGCTTGAAAAGGAAGCCTGGGAAATTGCCCATATTGACCTTATTGACGAAGATCTGCTTAAAAAGGACAGAAACAAGGCAATCGTTCACGTTTACATCTCACCCGAGGAAAATCCAATGGAAGCCGTTGCCTTCCTTCGTGAGCGTTATTCTGCAGAGAATATCGAAAGTGAAATAATGCTCAATGAATGCAAAAACGAGGACTGGGAAAATAACTGGAAGCAGTATTTCCATCCAATTCCCGTTGGTGAAAAAATTCTCATCAGACCTATCTGGGAAGAGGAATTTGAAGCAGGGGACAGAAAGGTGCTCAACATTGAGCCGGGTCTTGCCTTCGGTACAGGTACTCACGAAACCACAAGGCTTTGCCTTGAAACCCTTGAAAAACACGTAAAGGAAGGTACAACCGTTCTCGATATCGGTTGCGGCAGCGGTATTCTTTCAATTGCCTCACTTCTCTTAGGAGCAGAGAAGGCAGTGGGCGTTGACATTGACGCTCTTGCAGTAAAAACGGCAGAGGAAAACGGCGAAGTGAACGGCTTCAAGGAGCCCGAATACACAATTCTTCAGGGCAACCTCACAGATAAGGTCAGCGGAAAATTTGATGTTGTTGTTGCAAATATCGTTGCAGATGTTATTATTATGTTCTGCAAGGATGTGGCAGACTTTATGAAGGATGATGCCGTGTTCATCACATCGGGCATTATTGATACACGAGAGCAGGATGTTATTGATGCATTCAATAAGTACGGCTTTAAAATTGAAGCACGCTACACCGACGGCGGCTGGGTGTGCTTTCAGTGTAAAAAAGCTGAGTAAAAATGAAATAATATAACACACAAAGTCTTTATTGTGTGGCACATTGTGTGGTGATTGTGTGGCTCTGAAAGCCCTTGTTTACAAGGGTTCTGAGGGTTTACCACACAATAATACAATAAAAATAGTAAAACTTTATAAAAATATAAAAATAAAAATAATTATAGAAAACATTGTATTGGTTGTGTGTTTGTATGTTTGTTTGCTGTCGGTGAGAGGGTGAATACAGTAGGGCATCGTAGCGGAGGTCTGTGAGCTCCACCGCTATCCGGATGTCTGTTTGTTGAGTCGGCTTCTCCCTCAGTCAAAATCTGCGATTTTGCCAGCTTCCTCTCGGAGGGAGCCTCTTTTGCCTCCCTATCCGAGGGAGGTGGATTTTTTGCTTTCAGCAAAAAAAGACGGAGGGAGTGAGTCAGGTAACGCATTAACCGCTCTATCAGTCATTTTGCATTTTGCACTTTGCATTTTGCATTTAAAAAGGCTTGACTTATTTTTTTGTTTGTTGTATAATTCATACAATATCGCCTAAAGGCTATGACTGAGTTTCAGTAGCTTGCGGACAAGACTTCCAAGAGAGGATTTCATACGGTGAAAGAAATCCGTTGTCCCCGAAAGTGAATTTCGCCTCACGAGCTGCCTGTGAAAAGCAGGATGTAATTGCTGCATTAAAGCAACTGAAAGCGGCAGGGGAGTTTACCCTTGCAATTTGAGTGGTACCACGGAATTTTTTCGTCTCATTTTCATGAGGCGATTTTTTATTTTCTATATTATAGGAGGAATTACAAATGGACAGCAAAATTGTTCTCTTGAAAGAAGAGTTTTCTGCTGAGCTTATGAAAGCAGAAAATACCGCTGACCTTGAAGCCATCAGAGTTAAATACTTAGGCAAAAAGGGTAGCGTAACTGACCTTCTCAAGGAAATGAGAGACCTTTCACCTGAGGAAAAGAAAGCCTTCGGTCAGAAGGTAAACGAGCTTAAAGCAGAGGTTGCCGACAAAATTGCAGAAAGAACAACTGAGCTTAAAGAGCTTGAAATTCAGAAGGAAATTGAGGCTATGCCTGAATTCGACATTTCAATGCCTGCCAACATAGCAGAGGGTTCATACCATCCCGTAACTCTCGTTCAGCGTCAGTGTGAAGAAATATTCAGAACAATGGGCTTCAATGTTGAAAACTATTCCGAAATCGTTACGGACTACGAATGCTTTGAAGCACTCAATATTCCCAAGCACCACCCCGCAAGAGATATGCAGGATACCTATTATCTCACAAACGGTCAGCTTCTTAAAACTCACACATCTGCAGCTCAGAACGCTATCTACAAGAAGTACAGAGATGCACTCATTAACGATAATGTGCCTATCAAGGCTATTTTCCCCGGCAGATGCTTCAGAAACGAGGCTACCGATGCCTGCCACGAAAACACCTTCTTCCAGATGGAAGGCGTTATGGTTGACAAGGATATTTCAATTTCAAATCTTATCTACTTTATGAAAACAATGCTTTCAGAAGTGTTCCGGAAGGACCTTAAGGTAAGACTTCGTCCCGGCTTCTTCCCCTTCGTTGAACCCGGTTTCGAGCTTGACATCAGCTGCCTTATCTGTGGCGGTGAAGGCTGTCCTTCATGTAAGCACAGCGGCTGGCTTGAGCTTTGCCCCTGTGGTATGATTCATCCCGAGGTGCTCAAGGCAGGCGGTATCGACCCCGAAGAATACAGCGGTTTCGCTTTCGGCCTCGGTCTTACAAGACTTGTTATGATGAAATACGGAATTAAAGATATACGTGACCTCAACAGTGGCAGCCTTAAGGTACTGTCACAGTTCACAGACGACGAATAAGAAAGGAGAGAAAGAATTATGTTTTTATCAATGAACTGGATTTCAGACTTTGTTGACTTTACAGGTCTTGACAAGCTGGATCTTATCCGCCGTTTCTCCCTTTCAACTGCAGAGGTAGAAAACGAAATCTTCTTCAAGGGCAGCGATATCAGCGGTATCGTTGTTGCAGAAATCAAATCAGTAGAGGACCACCCCGAATCAAAGAAGCTTCACCTTCTCAAGGTTGATGCAGGTGACGGCGTTCTTACAGATGTTGTATGCGGTGCTCCCAACGTAAGAGTAGGCATGAAAACTGCTTTTGCAAAAATCGGTGCAAAAATCGGTGAAATCGAAATCACACCGAGAGCCCTTGCAGGCTACACCTCATACGGTATGTGCTGCAGCGAAAAGGAAGTCGGTATCAGCGACGATAACTCAGGTATTATGGATATTCTTGAAGACGTTGCAAATGGTACAGATATCAAGAATGTATATGAAATCGAAGATATCGTTTTTGAGGTAGACAACAAGTCACTTACAAACCGTCCCGACCTCTGGGGTCACTACGGTATTGCAAGAGAGTTTGCAGCAATTGCAGACAGACCTCTTAAGCCTCTGGATGTTGTTGACCTTTCAGCTTATGATAATCTCGAAAAGGTTGATATGAAAATTGAAGATGAGCTTTGCCAGAGATACTCCTGTATTAAGCTCGAGGGTATCACAAAGAATGTCAGCCCCGTAAATATGAGAATCAGACTTTTCTATTGCGGTATGAGAGGTATTAACCTCCTTGCTGACCTTACCAACTACCTTATGCTTGAAATGGGTCAGCCCATGCACGCTTTCGATTCAAGAAAGGTAGAAAAAATCAGAATCAAGCGTTTCGATGAACCCTTCACCTTCCGTACTCTTGACGGTGTGGACAGAAACATCGACACAAATACACTTATGATCTGTAACGGTGACACACCCGTTGCTATTGCAGGTATTATGGGCGGTCTTGACAGTGAAATTGTTGAAGACACAACCACACTTACTCTTGAATCAGCAACCTTCAACGCAGTTTCAACCCGTAAGTCAACAGTTAAGCTCGCTCACAGAACAGACGCTTCAATGAGATATGAAAAGTGTCTTGACCCAGAAATGACTGTTCCCGCAATTGCAAGATTCATTAAGCTTCTTAAGGATATCGACGCTGATGCAAAGGTTGTTTCAGCTCTTACCGACGAAAGAGGCTTCAACTACGACAAGATTAACCTTAAGTTTGACAAGAACTTTGTTGACCGTTATACAGGTATTGAAATTTCCAACGACACAATTGTAAAGACACTTACTGCTCTCGGCTTCGGTGTTGAGCTTCAGGACAACAACTTCAGTGTTGACGTACCCTCATGGAGAGCAACAAAGGACGTTACAATCAAGGCTGACATTATCGAAGAAATCACTCGAATTTTCGGCTACGACAACTTCGATATCAACACAACAAAGTCACCTCTTTATCCCGTTCGTGCTGACATTGAAAAGACTACAGAGGACAGAATCAAGGATATCCTCGTAAAGAGCTTTTCTCTTCACGAGCTTCATTCCTACATCTGGATGGGCTATGACGAATGCAAGAGCCTTGGTATTGAAATTGAGGAAAACGTTGGTCTTACAAACGCTACCAACCCCAATATTGCAACTCTTCGTAAGTCACTTATTCCCACTCAGCTTTGCCAGCTGAAGACCAACACAGGCTTTGCTCCATCCTTCGGTATTTTCGAGGTGGGCAGAGCAGTTGACGGTCTTAAGGAAGACGGTATGTGCAACGAAAAGAAGAACCTTGCCGTTACTCTTTTCTCAAAGACAAAGACACCTGCAGAGCTTTATTTTGAGCTTCGTGATATTCTCACCGTTCTCTCCGGTGACATCAAGCATGCTGCACTTTCCTTTGAAGCAGCAGCACCCACACATAATTATGAGCATCCCAAGAATCTTAACAAGATTTACTGCGAAGGAGAAGAAATCGGTATTATCGGTATGGTTCATCCCACAGTGCTTAAAAAGATTGATAAGAAGGCAAATGTAGTCTTTGCTGAAATCAACGTGGGTGCATTCTCAGCTGTTAAGGCAAACGACATCAAGTATGATGAACCCTCAAAGTTCCCGGGAATTGAAATTGACCTTTCATTCGTAACAGATAAGTTTGCTCCCGTTGGTGAAGCAGTTAAGAATGCTGACTGCAGCCTCATCAAGGACATTCAGGTGGTTGACACCTATGAAGATGAAAACGGCAAATCAATCACAGTAAGACTCTTCTTCGTTCATCCTGAAAAAACTCTCACAAGAGACGAGGTTATGAATGTTGTAAATTCAATTATCGATTCACTTTCAAAGAAGGGTATCGAGCTTAAAAAATAAAAAAAGCCCTTCGGGGCTTTTTTGCTTTTAATGAATAATGAATGATGAAGCCGCTTCGCTGATGAATAATGAATAATGGCATCTGAAATGCTCTGTGAAGGATAGCAGGCTACCGCCAATTAAGTTTGTTCCAATTCTCTATAATCGGAGCGAAGCGACCCTCAATTATTCATTTTTCATTATTCATCATTCGTTCTTCATTAAAAAAGACGCCCTGAGGCGTCTTTTGCTTATTCTTCGGGTGAAAAGCTGTCCTTGCCTACGCCGCAAAGAGGGCATTCGAAATCGTCGGGAAGGTCCTCGAAAGCAGTGCCGGGCTCAATGCCGAGCTCTTCAAGACCAACCTCATCGTCATATTCCCAACCGCAAACGTCACAAATATATTTCATAATAAAAACTCCTTTCAATGGAAACAGTATTCTATAGGGATATTAATAGCATTATATGGTCATTTTGTCAATAGGTAATATGAATATTCCTAAAAAAATCCTCTTACTTTTTTCGACTTGAAATATTAAACAAAAATATGTGGCTATATTTGGTAATAGGTACAGTTGACAGTCTTATTATAAAAATGATAGAATTAAACGATAAATGTTAAATTTAAATTTTTCAAAGCCTTAAAAGAATCATAAGGAGACAGAATTATGAACTTACCATCATATCCTATTGTTACGGTTGACCCCTTTTTCAGCATCTGGTCAAGAAGTGAAAAGCTCAATGAAAGTGACACCTGCCTTTGGTGCGGAATCAGAAAGCCTCTCAGAGGAACGGTTTCCGTTGACGGAGTTACATACCGATTTTTAGGTGCAGGAAATGAAGAAAAAATCCCACAGGTGAAAACCGAAATTCTTCCCTATATTTCCGAATACACCTTCGAAAACGATAAGCTCAGATTGATTATGAAAACCTGGTCACCCCTTCTGCTTGACGATTTCCATCTGCTCTCAACTCCCGTTGCTTACTTTGATTTTGAAGTGCAGAATAAGGCGGATGAAGAAAAGAATATCTCTCTTTCTGTTGAGGCTTCAGAGGAGCTTTGCTATGACAGAAAGGTTAAGGAGACAGTTTGCTTTACCTCAAACTACAGCTCCTTCCGCTATGCAAAAATGGGCAGAACAAAGCAGAATCCAATTTACATTTCAGGTGACGGAGTTTCAGCCGATTGGGGCTATTATCTGATTTCAGGCGGTGAGGTTTCAGCTTCACGCCACGGTATCAGATCAACTCATAACCTTAAGGTAAACAAGGTGCAGCGCTTTTCAACCCTTATGGCTTATGATGACATTTACTCAATTGAATATTTCGGTGAAAAGCTGAAGGGTCTCTGGACAGAGAGATTTTCATCAATTGAAGATGCTCTCAGATACTGCTCAGAAAACAGAGCAGAGCTTTTAAAGAGAGTGAAGGCTCAGAATGAGCTTATTCTCAAAGACAGCAAGGAGTTCGGTGAGGATTATCAGAAGATTCTCTCAGCTGCAGCAAGACAGGTGCTTGCAGGTCATAAGCTTGTAAGAAACGGCAAGGGTGAGCTTCTTTATATGTCAAAGGAATGTCACTCAAACGGATGCATAAACACCGTTGACGTTTCCTATCCCGCACTTCCCATGTACCTTCTCTATGCCCCTGAGTTGGTTAAAGCTATGTGTACGGGTATTTTCACCTTTGCAAATATGCCCTTGTGGAAGGCTGATTTTGCTCCTCACGATATAGGACGTTACCCCTGGGCAGACGGTCAGGTTTATGCCCTCAGCCCCACACATCATCTCCCTAACCACAGAATCAGTTACCGCAGAATTTACAAGAAAAAGTCGATGAATATCTTTATGCCTCAGTTCCAGATGCCCGTTGAGGAGTGCGGAAATATGCTGGTTATGGCTTATTCCTACTACAGAATGACAGGGGACAAGGCTTTCCTCAAGGATAACTTTGAGCTTCTTTCAAAGTGGGCAGACTTCCTTAAAAAGAAGGGCATTGACCTTGACAATCAGCTTTGCACCGACGACTTTGCAGGTCACAGCAAGCGTAACGTAAACCTTGCAATCAAGAGCATTATGGGCAGAGCCTGCTATAGCAAAATCTGTGAAGCTCTTGATATTTCCGATGAAAGCTTCTTTGAAGCAAAGCAGGATGCAGAAAGACTTATTGCCCTTTGTGATACCGACGGCTACCTTCCCTTTGCTCTTTCAAAGAAAGATTCCTGGAGCCTTAAATACAATATGGTATGGGACATCGTTTTCGGCTTCGGCATCTTCGACGAAAAGCTCTATGAGGCTGAATCAATGAAATACAGAGATGAGCTCAATGAGTACGGTGTACCTCTCGATTCAAGAAAGGACTTCACCAAGACCGACTGGATGCTCTGGGTAGCCTGTCTTGACAAAACAGGTGAGAACGTTGCATCCTTCTCAAAGGCAATTGTAAAATTCCTCAAAGAAAGCCAAAGCAAGGTCTGCTTCTCTGACTGGTATGACACCAAAACTGCAAAGCAGTGCGGCTTTGACCACAGAACGGTTCAGGCAGGCTTGTGGATGCCGGTTTTAAATGCAAAATTAAAGTAAATGATAACATAAGCCACGAAGAAGGAAAATCTTCGTGGCTTTATCATATATTCGGTTATCTTCTTACATAATTCAAGGGGTTTTGCTTAACACCGTTTAAAAGCACCTCAAAGTGAAGATGAGGCCCTGTTGAGTTGCCCGTTGAGCCGATTCTGCCAATCTGCTGACCCATTGAAACTCTCTGCCCTACATAAACGGTAAGTGAGCCGGGCTGCATATGAGCATATCTTGTTCTTAGACCGCCGCCGTGGTCAATAAGCACCATGTGGCCGTAGCCTCTGTAGCTTCGTGTAACGGAAACAACCGTACCTGAAGCTGAAGCCACAACGGGAACACCCGTTGAATTGCCGTAGCCCGTTATGATGTCAATTCCGCCGTGGAAGCCCCAACCTGAAATTCCGGGATTTCTGTAGCCGTAGTAAGAGGAAATTGCAATTGCACCTCTTGTGGGCCAGATAAATGAGCCCTGATAATATGAACCGCCTGAGTACCAGGAATAAATGTTGCCCTGCTTTGTACCCACAAGGATAATTTCATTTACGGGAGCTTTCGTCTGTACCCTGGAAACGGTTGAGGTATATGAAAGCTTTCCGTCGATATAGGTGAGAAGCTCGGTAACAAGCACCTCGCCCTTCTGACCCTTCTGGCTTGTTTTTGTTGTACCCTTGTAAAGATATGCGCTGTTTTTCTTTAAAGTTTCAAAGGGTACTTTTTCTTTCCTTTGTCTCGTTTTCATAAGTTTTACACGGACTTTTTTCTGTGCGGTTTCTTTCAGCTTACTGCTGTCCCATACGGACTTACTGTCTGTGGGATAAAGTCCCTGCACATAGGTGATTTCTTCAACAAAAGCAACGCTTGTGCCTTTTGCCGCTTTTTTCTCATAAGGTGAAAGGATTGAATCGAAAACGGCTCTTGCATCACTTTCGTTCTGCACGGCACAGAGAAATTCACCGTCTACATAAACACCGCAAGCCATTGTGTACTGAGTGTCGGAAGATGAAATTATACTTTCAGAAAGTGAAATGGTTTCAGAAAGCTTGTTGGGTGTTACCTTGACTGCCTTGTAGGTGGGAACGCTGAGGAGAGAATCGCTTTCTTTGAAAAGGCTCTGTGCCATAAGCTTGGCCTTGTCGAAATCTCTTTCGTTTTCCACATAACCGATAACCTGACCGTTGTAAATCACCTCAAGGGCCGAAACTCTGTTGTCAAAAGAGGGGAGAACAACAAAAAGCAGAACAATAATACAGACGGGAAACGCCACGTTTCTTACGCTTTTCCAGAAGTGGCTGTGTCTTTTGAATGAAAGAAGAAAATATTTCCAGATTGCATGAATGAAGGTGGAAAGCGGTTTGCCTTCAGCTTTTTCCGAAGCCTTTTTTACTGCAGAAAGCTCAAAGCTGATTCTCTTTATGTCGTTTCTGAATGATGACGGCAGAAGCCTTACAGATTTAAGACTCTGAAAGCCTCTTTTTAAAAGTGAAAAAGCAAACCTCAGAGGAATTATTGCAAGAGGGGACAGCACCCTATAAAGTAAAAGTGAAAAGCTGACGATTTCGTCACCTAAGTATTCAGCAAAATCAAGAACTAAATCGGGAATTTCCGAAAGAGTAAGAGGAATTTTTACTTCTTCCGTCTTTTCCTCTTCGGTGAAAATCATCTCTTCGGGTATTATGAAGGGTACATCGTAATTCTTATCGAAAGGAGCATAGACACAGTCGTCATCAGAAAGAAAATCATAGCTGATTTCAGAAAAATCTTCCCTTTGCTGTCTGTGCTTTTTCTTTTCTTCTGTCACCGTGTCGCCTCCTTTCAGAAATTTGCTGAGGTTTTATTTTGTAGGATAAATGAGCTTTTCTTCACTCCAGCCGGAAAGCACCCGGCACATCATCTCGGCTTCCTTTTTTGCACCCGCAAGGTCGTGGTCACGGTAGTTTCCGCATTCCTCAGCCGAAACACCGGGAACTTCACCCTCAAAACTGCTGCAGAATGAAAGAGCATTTTTAGTAAGCTCAATTGCATCTTTTTTTGAAAGAGTGTCAAGGGTAATGAAATAAAAGCCTGTTCTGCAGCCCATAGGGCCGAAATAAACGATTTTGTCTGAAACGTCACTGTTTCTTACAAAGGTTGCAAAAAGATGCTCGAGGGTGTGAATTGCGCCGTTTTCCATAACCTCCTCCACATTGGGCTTTCTTGTTCTGATGTCGTAGGTTACGGTGTTGGCGTCTGTTCTTGAAAGATACATTCCCTTAGGAAGTATTGTGTGGTCAATAGTAAAACTTGCAATTTTTTCCATAATATTTTTAACTCCTTAGTTAAGACTTAATTTATTCTTGTCCGAAAAAAGCTTTCTCGCCCTTTCTAAAAGAGGTTTGTGCTTTTCTTTTTTTAGCTTGGGATCTTCTCTGAAAATTGTTTCTGAGGCAATTTTCGTGTGCCTTACTATGTCCATATTCTCAGTGAAGTCTGCAATTTTCAACTCAGGCAGACCGTGCTGACGCTTTCCGAAAAAGTCACCGGGTCCACGCAGCTCAAGGTCCTTGTCGGCAATTTTAAAGCCGTCGTTTGTCCTGCACATAATCTCCATTCTTGCCTTTGCATTTTCGCCCTTTGACGAGCAGACAAGAACGCAATGTGACTTCGCCGTGCCTCTGCCCACTCTGCCTCTTAGCTGATGAAGCTGAGAAAGACCGAAACGCTCAGCATTTTCGATAACCATAATTACTGCATTGGGTACGTCAACGCCAACCTCAATAACTGTTGTTGAAACAAGAAGCTGAACTTTGTTTTCGGAAAAGTCCTTCATTATCTTTTCTTTTTCCTTTGGCTTCATTTTGCCGTGAAGAATACCCACTGAGTAGTCCTTGAACTCTTTTTCAGAAAGCTCCTTTGCATATTCCGTTGCAGCAGTAAGCTCAGTCGTTTCATTTTCATCAACAAGAGGACAGACTATATATGCCTGATAGGACATATCAAGATGCTTTTTAATGAAAGCATAAAGCCGTTTGTGATAGCTTTCGTCAACGGCATAAGTGGAGATTTTCTGTCTGCCCTTGGGCAGCTCATCAATAATTGAAAGGTCAAGGTCGCCGTAGATAATGAGCGAAAGTGTACGTGGAATTGGTGTTGCACTCATAACGAGAGTGTGAGGAGAATTGCCCTTAAAGGCAAGAGAGCCTCGCTGCTTTACACCGAAACGGTGCTGCTCGTCGGTGATGACAAGACCCAAGGAAGCAAACTCCGTATCCTCTGTAAGAAGTGCGTGAGTGCCCACAACAAAGTGGCTTTCACCGTTTTTGAGGCGTTCTTTGATTTCCTTTTTCTTCTTGGCAGTAACTGAGCCTGTAAGAAGTTCAAAGCATGCACCCGTACCCTCCATCAGCTTGCTGAGGGTTTCATAGTGCTGAGCGGCAAGAATTTCTGTGGGTGCCATAAAGGCAGACTGAATGTTGTTCTTTGCCATAAGATAAATGAGGGCTGCCGCCACAACGGTTTTACCGCTGCCCACATCGCCCTGAACAAGTCGGTTCATAGGCTTTTCATTTTTCATATCGGCTATACACTCGTCAATAACCCTTTGCTGAGCTGAGGTGAGAGTGAAGGGTAAAGAGGAGATAAACTCCTTTGAAACGTCTTTTTTAACTGTGTGAGCCGTTTTACCTCTGTCTCTGTCTTTAAGAAGTCTCATTCCCGTCTGAAGGGTGAGAAGCTCTTCAAAAATGAGCCTTTTTCTCGCAAGGTCAACGTCGTGACTGCTTTGGGGAAAGTGAATGCTCTTAAGGGCAAAATGCTCGTGACAAAGTGAATATCTGTGGCGTATTTCACCGGGGATAATATCCGGAGAATTGCTGTCAAAATAAAGCTTCAGTCCGTTTTTCATAATGATTGAAAGCATATTTGAGGTAATGCCCGAGGTGAGGGGATAGACGGGCTTCATTGTGCTTCCGCTTTCGGGTTTTTCAACTATGGGAGTATTCATCTGAAATGAGCCGTACTGATAGGAAACCTTGCCGTAGAAAAGATATTCTTCACCCGTTTTAAGACTGTCGGCAAGATACTTGTTGTTGAAAATTGTAATATGCACCGTACCCGTTTCATCAAAAACCGTGGTCTTATAAATAACCATCCCGGAATTTACTCTGCTTCCCACACAGTCAAAGCCCACCGTAGCTCTGAAGCAGCAAACGGTTTCAGGCACAATGTCTGAAATTTTAACCTGATTTGTTAGGTCAAGATATGAACGGGGAAAATAATGAACAAGGTCATAGACAGTTTCAATGCCCAGCTTTTTTAAAATCTGAGCCTTTTTTTCACCTACACCCTTTACATACTGAACAGACATTTCATTGGGGTTCATAATTTTCCTCCTTTCATTTATTCTGACTTGTTTATTTTATTTCCCAGGAATAAACGTTTTTATATAAGTCGTAGTGATTGACGCTGCCTTCGTAGGAGAGAGCTCTTGAAAAACACACCATACCGTCTCTGTAGCAAATGGGGATAATCGGCTTTTCGTGAGCCATAACCTGATTGAAGGTTGAAAAATCCACCGTACCCGAAACAAAGTCGAAGTAAGCATCAGAAGCAGTCTGATTTGCTCCCACACCTGCTGAAAGCTCACCGTCAGAAGAGAAGAAGACGGATAAATCCATACCGGGTGAAAGCACAATTTCACCGAGATAGAGGTCAAAGCTTCCGTTTTTGATTGCAGTCTGATACTCGCTGAAGGGAAGCTTCTGCAAGGAGACATCAAAGCCTGCCAAACGGAGATTTTTTGTAATGAGTTTTGCTGCTTCAACCCTCAGCTTGTTTTCCTCGTTTACAATGAATTTGAGTTTAAGGAACTCAAAATTCTTTGAACGGAACTTGTTTTTCTTGTAGGCATAGACATAGTTTGCCTCTTCAAGAACTTCACCTGCTTTTATGGCACTGAATTCACTTTCCTTTGCTTCATAGGTCTTTGAAAGATGCCAGTCGGGATTGAAAACCGTCTCGGTTTTTCTGCAGTAACCGCCGTAAATACCGTCACAGATTGTCCTTTTGTCGGTGCAAAGCTCAATTGCCTTTTTGACTGCATTGTCTTTAAGGAATTTGTTATTGCTGTTAAGACCGATATAAAGGAGGTTATTAAGCGGAACTCTCACCATATTTGCGTTGATTTTGGTGAAGCTGCCGCTTGAAAGGTCGTCAAAATAAGTGGTAAGGTCACCGGTCTGCAGAAGGTAAAGCTCAGTTTTGTCTGCACTTATGGGAGTGAGCCTTATGGTGTCTGTTGCCATTTCCTCACCGTGGGTTGAATATTCGTTAGCCTTGAGATAGAGCTTTCCGCCTGATTTTTTCACTTTATATCTGCCACTGCCGACAGGATATTTGTCACCTGCAGAGCCTATTTTGATAATGGGGAAAACCAGATTACTCTCAGCATAAATGTCGCTGTGCTGCATTGTAAAAATAACCGATTCGTCACCCTTAACTGCAGTGTTGAAGTTAGAAAGTCTCTTGCTGTAAAATTCATCATCCTTAGCCATTCTGAAAGAATAGGCAACGTCAGCCGTAGTAACGAGAGAGCCGTCAGAAAAATAAATTTCACTGTTTATCTTAACCGTCAGCTTGTTGCCCTCGTTGGTAAAGCTTTCTGCAATAAGCGGAAGAGCCGAAAAGTCATCTTCAATCACAAAAAGGCTGTCGTAAATAAGTGTTGAAAGATTTCTGTTGAAGGTGCTTGTGGTCTTGTACGGATTAAGTGATTTCTCCTTGAAATACCCAAGTCTTATTTCGCCTGACTTTTCCTCTGTGGGAATAGTGACGGAGGTGCTTACAGGGTCTTCGGCGGGAGAATCCATTCTCGTTTTTATAACCGTGGTAAGAATACCGATAAGAAGAACAAAGAGAAGTATAATCGGAATAAGTTTTTTCATACTGTCACCTTAAATCTATAGCTTCGGCAGAGGTACATCTGCCGCTTTTTTCGTCAATTGTGAAAATGCAGCCGTTGAGCATACAGTCACCGGTTGCACCGTCAAATCGTACGGGCATACCGAATCTGAATTTGTCAATAACAATCTTTTTGTCAACACCGAGAACGCTGTCGATTACACCGCACATACCAAGGTCGGTAATATAGCCAGTGCCGCCCTTGAGAATGGTTGCGTCACTTGTCTGAACGTGAGTGTGAGTGCCGAAAAGAGCCGAAACTCTTCCGTCAAGATAAAAGCCGAGAGCCTTCTTCTCGCTTGTTGCCTCTGCATGAAAATCAACGAGGATAATATCCGTCTGCTTTTTCATCTCCTCAATTGCCTTGTCTGCCGTTTCAAAGGGACAGGCACACTTGTCAAGATACATAGCTCCCGAAAGGTTGAGAATACCGATACTGTTAAACCCGAGGTCAACAATTCTGTATCCCACACCGGGGCAGGAGGGATGAAAATTCATAGGTCTTATAATGAACTCGCTTTCGTCAAGGAGCTCAAAAACCTCCTTGCGTCTGAAAACGTGGTTGCCCGTTGTGATAAAGTCCACTCCGCTTGAAAACAGATAATCAGCAGAGTAGGGGGTGATGCCGTTGCCCGTTGAGGAGTTTTCACCGTTTGCAATGCAGAAGTCAATTCCCTTCAGTTTTTTTAGTGCCGGCAGTTTTTTTCTAAGGAATTCGCAGCCGATTTCACCGACCACGTCACCTAAAACAAGAATATTCATTGTAAATCCTTTCAGTCGTTAAGGTATTCGCTTATATCGAAATCATCGTCATTGGGATAGTAGTCCCAACCGTCGTAGTAGTTGCCTTCTGCTTCATCCTGAGGAATTTCCGGAAGCTCCTTTATAACCTCAGCCTTGTGTCCCGACATCCACAGATAGTGTGAAATAAGAAGTGTAAATCCGCAGCCCGAGGGTGTCATCCATTCACTGACAGAGGCTTCGGGAATGCCGAAGTTTGAAAGCAGAGAGGAAATCACACCGCCGTGAGTAATGATTGCAACGTTGTCGCTGCCTGACTTTACAACACCGTCAACGATTTTTACAAAGGCGTTGCATATTCTGTCAATAAATTCACGGTTGCTTTCACCAAAGGGAGGCTTGATGTTCTCTTCACCTAAAAGCCAGCGGTCAAAAAGAGGCTCTTTTTCATGAAGCTCCTCAGCTGTTCTGCCCTCAAATTCACCGAAATTATACTCAGTCAACTCATCAATTACAATGGGCTTTAAGTGGGGGTAGAGAAGCTCTGCAGTTTCTGTGCAGCGCTTAAGAGGTGAGGAGAAAACGAAATCAACCTCAGGGTATTTATATTCCTCTTTCATCTGCATTAATTGAGCCTTGCCCTCTTCTGAAAGAGAGGTTTCGTTTCTGCCCGAATAAACGCCTTTTATGTTATCGTCAGTAAGACCGTGTCTTATTAGATGAATACGGTAGGTTTTCATAGTAGTTTTCCTGCTTTCTATACGTTAGAATATATATCAAGTAATTATACTATATAATAAGAAAAAATTCAACAATTATTTTCCGCCTTGAAAAAACCATAAGCTTAATGTATAATAAGCTGAGAAAACTTTCGGAGGTGCACTATGCTACAGTTTATTATCGGTGCAAAGCAAAGCGGAAAAACGATGAAGGCTCACTCTATCCTGAAAAGCGCAGTTTCTTCGGGCAGAAGTGCTATGCTCATTGTACCGAAGCAGTATACCTTTGAGAGCGACAAAAAAATTCTTCACCTCTTAGGTCCCAAGGATGCCTCAGAGGTTGAGGTGCTGAGCTTTTCACGTCTCGTGAATAATGCTATGAGCAGGTACGGCGGAATTAAAAAACCTATAGCCAAAGAGGGTGCAAGGGTAATTCTGATGTCCCTTGCAATTGAGGCACTCACAGATAAGCTGACAGTTTTCAGACGCCACAGAAACGATTTTGCCCTTGTTACAAAAATGCTTTCCTGTGTGGACGAGCTTAAACGTGTGGGCGTTACAAGCGACGAGCTTTACTCCTGCAGTGAAAAAATCACCGACAAAACCCTTAAGGGAAAGCTCTCTGAAATTGCCCTCATTTATTCTGCCTATGATTCACTCGTAAGTGAAAGCCGTTTTGACGATGCCGATGTGCTTTCCCAAATGGCAAAGGTGCTTTCCGAGACGGATATTTTCAAAGACAAAACTATTGTGCTTGACGGTTTTTCCGAGTTTTCCTTTGGTGAAATGAAGCTCATTGAAGTGATGATGAAGCAGGGTGAAAGCCTTTATGTAACCCTCTGCACCGATAATCTTTTCGATACCGATGAGCTGAGCCCATTTTCCTCTGTAAACAAAACAGGCAGAGGCCTTATGAAAACTGCAAAAAAGCTGGGCACCGAAATAAAGGAGCCTGTTATAACGAGCTTTACGGAAAAAAATCTGCCCTCTGATTTGCTGCATCTTCATAATAACCTCTTTGCCCTCAAGAGTGAAGTTTATGAGGGCGAAAGCAAAAACCTTACGGTTATGGAAAACAGAGATATTTACTCGGAATGTGATGCCGTTGCAAGAAGAACAAAATGCTTTCTCCGGGAAGGTGAATACCGTTGCCGTGACATTGCCGTAGTCTGCCGTGAGGGTGAAACCTATGAAAGACTGATGAAGGCCTCCTTTAAAAAGTACGGCATACCTTACTTTGAGGATAAGCGTCAGCCCATAGAAAATCAGCCTCTTATAAGTCTTATAAAAAGTCTTCTCAGCCTTACGGTTGACGGCTTTCAGAGTGACACCGTTTTCCGTATGCTCAAAACGGGGCTTCTCGGCTTTACTGAGGAAGAAATCGCTCTTACAGAAAACTATGTTTTTGCATGGGATATAGACGGCAGCAAGTGGCTTTCGGAGTGGACTGCAAACCCCGAGGGCTTCGGACGTGAAATAAGCGAAAAAGCAA
The DNA here is from genome assembly GCA_017522205.1 of Clostridia bacterium. Taxonomy (GTDB): domain Bacteria; phylum Bacillota; class Clostridia; order Oscillospirales; family Acutalibacteraceae; genus UBA6857. The sequence goes on along the minus strand of JAFWZS010000082.1, from coordinate 11,408 downwards.
AGGAAGACCTCAAAGCTATAAACGGTCTCAGAGAAAAAATAACCTCCGATGTGGTGTCCTTCAAGGAATCGGTAAAAGATGGGGTGGGCAAGGAGATAACAGAAAAGCTGTACCTCTTCCTTCGTGAAACAAAGGCAGATGAAGCTCTGAAGGATTATGCTCTTAAACTTGAAGCAGACGGCTTTTTTGAGCTTGCCTTAGAGCAGGAGCAGGTCTGGGATGTGCTTATGGAGGTCTTCGACGAAATTGCAGGTGTGCTTACCGAAAAGACCGTAAGCCTTAAAAGGTATCTTGAAATATTTGAGCTTATAATCTCTTCAAAAAGTCTCGGAAAATTGCCTGACGGCTTTGATGAGGTTTATGTTTCCACGGCTGACAGAATGATGACAAAGCACAGCAAGGTTGTTTTTGCCGTTGGTATGAATCTGGGTGCCTTTCCCTTGCAGCAGCCAACTTCGGGACTTCTCAGCATTAGAGAAAAGGATAAAATGGACGAGGTCGGACTTTCTGCAGGTGACAGCGTAAGAGACTTTATCTCTAAGGAGAGATTTCTTCTTTACTCCACACTCTTTTCCGCAACGGAAAAGCTCTTTGTTTCCTTTGTCACTTCTTCTCAGGGCGGTGAAAGCCTTAAAGAAAGCGACTGTGTGAAAAGCATCAGAAAAATTCTGCCATCCCATAAAGAAATTTCTGCTTTTGATGAGAGTATGGAAAGCCTTATAGAAAGTGAAAGTGCCGCCTTTGAGCTAATGGCAAAAAAGTGGAATGAAAATTCACCGAAGGCAGAGGCTCTCAGACAGTATTTCAAGAATAAAGAGGAATACAGAACAAAAATTGAAGCAATCGAAAGAGCCACGGATGAGGGCAGTTTTGCTTTTGAGGATAAAGAAAAGGCTCTTAAGCTCTTCGGCAGAAATATGGTCTTTTCCGCCTCACAGATGGAGGTTTACTATCAGTGTCCCTTTAAGTATTTCTGTCAGTACGGTGTACACGCAAGTCCCAGACTGAAGGTGAGACTTGACCCTGCAAACAGCGGTACAATCATTCACCATTGCCTTGAAACTGTTCTCGGGAACCACAAGGGCAGAGAATTTCTGAGCCTTACCGATGAAGAAATCCGTGAGGAAATCAGAGCTTGCCTTAAGGAATATATCGACAGAAATATGGGCGGAAGCGACGACAAAACAGAACGCTTCAACTACCTTTATATGAGAACGGATAAAATTCTCCGTCACATAATGGACAGAATTATTGCCGAGTTCAGAGACAGCGACTTCGAAATGTGCGACTTTGAGCTGAAAATAGGCAAGGGCGGTGACATTGAGCCTCAGCTCATTACCCTTAAAGAAGGCTCTGTTCAGATAAAAGGCTTCGTTGACCGTGTAGATAAGCTGGACCTTGACGGAAAAAGATATATAAGAGTAATCGACTATAAATCAGGTGCAAAGGAATTTGTGCTTTCCGATGTGCTTTACGGTCTTAATATGCAGATGCTTCTCTATCTTGTGAGCATCGTAAGAAGTAAAGAAGGCTTTTACAAGGACAGCGTTCCTGCAGGAGTGCTTTACTTCCCGGCAAATATAAGGCCCGTAACCTCCGAAAGAGAAGAGAGCGAAGAAAAGCGCAGGAAGAAGATTTATTCCCTTTCAAAAATGAACGGTATGCTCGTCGGTGACGAAGAAGTAATTGAGCATATGGACAAGGAAAAGAAAGGTCTTTTCCTGCCGGCAAACTTTGATGCAAAAGGAACCGTCAAGGGTAATTTCATATCACTCTCTCAGTTCCGAAAACTTTCGGAATATATGGACAAGCTCATAAGAGAAATGGGAGACAGCGTTCAATCGGGTAAAATTCCTGCAAAGCCTGCCCTTGGCCCATCACATTCAACCACCTGTGAATGGTGTGATTACAGCGAGGTCTGCCTTCGTGAAAAGGGTGACTACAGATATATTGAAAAAATGAAGCACGACGATGCTCTGAGAAAACTTTCGGGAGGTGAGGACAATGAAGCGTAACTGGACACCGGGGCAGAAAAATGCAATTGATGCACGAAGAGGCAGTATACTTGTTTCTGCCGCTGCAGGCTCAGGTAAAACCGCAGTTCTTACCGAAAGAGTAATTCAGCGTATAACAGACAGGGAGAATCCCACAAGCATTGACAGACTGCTTATTGTAACCTTTACGAGAGCCGCTGCTCAGGAAATGAAAGAGAGAATCAGCGCTGCCGTAAGCTCACTTCTCAAGGAAAATCCCGGTGATGTGAACCTTATAAATCAGCAGATGCTTCTGCCGGGTGCTCAGATTTCAACAATCGACAGCTTCTGTATGAATCTCGTCAAAGAAAACTTTCAGCTTCTGGGCATTTCTCCCGACTTCAGAACTGCCGACGAAAGTGAGCTTAAGGTTATCAAAGCTGCGGCTATGGAAAAAGCAATTGAGTCTATGTACGAGGACGGCGGAGAAAGCTTCCGCACCCTTGTTGAGGTGCTTTTTAAGGGCAGAGATGACAGCAGTATAGAGGAATCAATGGAAAAGCTCTATCAGAGCGCCATATCCTATCCCTTCCCCGAAAGCAGGCTTGACGAATTTGTTTGCAGCTTTTCCGATAAAAAGCCTTTCAGCGAAAGCGTATACGGAAAAAGAATAATTGCTCATCTGAAAGAAAATCTCACTTACGCAATTGAATGTTCAGATGAAATTCTTTCGGCAATTGAAAATGATGAAATCCTCACAAAAATACTTTATGATGCCGCTTCTACAGACAAGGCTCAATGCGAATACATTTGTGCTTTTCTTAATGAGGGCAATTGGGATGAGGCGAGACGTGCAGTTTTTCAATTCTCACCTGCAAGAAGAGGCAACACACCGAAATCTCTTAAGGATGACCCCTTTGTAAAGCGCCTTACCGATATGCGTAAGGAAAATACAGACAGAATCAGGGGACTTTCAAAAATAATGTGCACGAGCGAGGAAGAATACAGAGATGATATGAAATTTTTCCTGCCTCTTATGGAAAGTCTCGTCACCTGCACAAAAAGTTTTATGACCTGTTTCTCTGAGATGAAAAAGGAAAAGAAGCTTGCAGACTTTTCCGATATAGCCCATATGGCGCTGTCACTTCTTGTAAAGGAAACGGAAGACGGCTTTGAGAGCACTGACCTTGCAAAAGAGATAAGCCAAAATTATGACGAAATACTTATTGACGAATATCAGGACACAAACAAGGCTCAGGATATGCTTTTCACCTCTGTGTCGAGAAACAACCTATTCAGGGTAGGCGACGTAAAGCAGAGCATTTACTCCTTCCGTCAGGCTATGCCTGAAATTTTCCTCTCCCTGAAAAACAGCTTTGAAGCCTACGACAGCGAAAAGGACAACTACCCTGCAAAAATCATACTCGGAAATAACTTCAGAAGCCGTAAGGGTGTAACGGACATAATCAACTTTATTTTTTCTCAGATTATGTCAGAGGAAAGCGGCGGTATGGAATACGGACAGGAGGACAGCCTTGTTGCAAGTGCAAAATATGATGAGAAAAGCGAAGCCGACACAGAGCTTCATATTATCGACACGGCAAAGCTGGACAAATTCAAGGAAAACAAGGTTATTGCCCAGGCAAAATATGCGGCAGATTTAATAAACAGAATGATTGCTGACGGTTATACCGTAAAAGACGGCGACACAGAAAGAAAAGCAACCTATAAGGATTTTGCTGTGCTTCTCCGTGCAGTTGGCGGCGACAGAGGCGTAACCTATGCAGACGTTTTCCGCAAAGAGGGAATACCTGCCTTCACCGAGGTTTCGGGCAAATTCCTTATGTCAAACGAAGTCAGCCTTGCACTTAATATCCTTCGTATTATAGATAATCCAAAGCAAGATATACCTCTTCTCAGCGTTATGATGAGCCCTGTTTTCGGCTTTACTCCCGACGAAATCAGCGATTTGAAAACCGAGACAAAAACGGGAATCTATGAAGACGACAAAAGAGCAGATGTGTACACCTGCCTTATGAGAATGAAAGAAAAATCAGAAAAGGTAAGCGCTTTTTTAAGCCGTATATCCTTCTGGAGAAACCTCAGTCTCTGCCTTTCATTGGGTGAGCTTGTGAGTGAAATTTACGAGGATACTGCACTTATGGCAATCTTTGATGCAGTTGACAAATCAGGCACCAAGCGTGCAAATCTTATGCTTTTATGCGACTACGCTTCGGCATATGAAAAAAGCGGCTATTCGGGACTTACGGGCTTTCTCAGCTTCATTGAAAAGCTCCGTGACAAAAAGCAGGATATGTCAGGTTCTCTTGGAATTTCACAGCAGGCAGATGTGGTAAAAATCATAACCATCCACAAGTCAAAGGGACTTGAATTTCCTGTGTGTATTCTCTCGGGCTGCAGCGGAAAATTCAACACGATGGATATAAGCGACAATATGATAATCAGCCACAAGGACGGCGTGGGTCTTATGAGGAGAAATCCCGAAACCTTTGAGCAGTACGAAACCCTCTGCCATAATGCAGTGAAGCTGTCGCTGAAAAACGACCTTCTGAGCGAAGAAATGCGAGTGCTTTATGTTGCTCTCACGAGAGCCAGAGAAAAGCTAATTATGCTCTATGCTGACGACAACCCTCTTAAAGCAATCGGCTCTATGATGAACAGAATCAATCCCTGCACCGACAGAATCAATCCCGTTCTTGTAAAGGAAGCGTATAACTACGGAAGATGGATTATAACCGCCCTTTTAAGACATAAGGATGCGAAGCTCCTTCGTGAAGAGGTAGGCGGAACGGAAAATGCGGTGCTTTACTGTGAATCACCCCTGAAGGTTGTTTTCAGTGAATACGAATCGGAGGTTGAAGCTGAAACCGCTTCTCAGAAAAGAGAAACTGCGGATAAGGATTTTCTGAAGCTCATTGAAGAAAGGGCAGGGTACAGATACAAATATGAGGCTCTTTCAAAGGTAATCACCAAACGAGCCGCTTCCGAGGTTGACCGAGATTTTATTGACAGAGACTACTTCGCTTCAAAAATGCCCACCTTTATGTATGAGGGCGGACTTACGGGAGCAATGAAGGGTATTGCAACCCATACCTTTATTCAGTTTGCCGATTACGAAAAAGCAAAGCTCAGTGTGCAAAATGAAATTGACCGTCTTTTCTCACTCGGCGTACTTTCCGAAGCTGAGGCTAAGGGCATCAATGTAAAGGCAGTTGAAACCTTTTTCGAAAGCAGTCTTGCAAAAAGAATACTCAAAAGCGAAAAGGTTATGCGTGAAAAGAAATTCACAATTGAAGTTCCCGTTGGTGAAATCTATCCCGAAGAAGCATTTATAGCAGGGGATGAAATGATGATGATTCAGGGTATTGCCGACTGTGCTTTTCTTGAAAAGGGTGAGCTTGTGGTTGTGGACTACAAAACTGACCGCCTTAATAACGAGGATGATTTCAGGAAAAAATACTCTTCTCAGGTGCTTTTATACAAAAAGGCTCTGGAGCAGTCAACGGGCTACAGAGTAAGAGAAACTCTCCTTTATTCCTTCCATCTCGGCAAGGAAATAGCGGTGAAGTAATAATTTTGAAAAAACTTAAAGAAATTTCAAAAACATATTGATTTTTGACTTTTTGTGTGATACAATACTACCCGTTGAATAATGGACTATACCGAAAGAGGTGAAATAGACAATGAAAAAGGACATTCATCCTAATTACGAACAGACAGAAGTAAAGTGCGCTTGCGGTGCTGTTATCGCTACAGGCTCAACAAAGAAGGATATGCGTGTTGATATTTGTTCAAACTGCCACCCCTACTTCACAGGTAAGCAGAAGCTCGTTGATACAGGCGGACGTGTTGACAGATTCAATAAGCGTTTCAACCTTGCTAAGAGCAAATAATCAAAGCTTTATTAAAAGAATCAGACGGCGCAATTATTTGCACCGTCTTATTTTTCTTTAATTATGAAAGTTAAAAGTTGAAAGTTGAAATAAGGTCGCAGATTTATATTGTGTCGGACGGATAATCATAGTCTGCGGAATTAATTTGTTGCAGTAAGGGTAAAGAGAAGGTTTTATCCGCTTTTATATATCTGAATGATACAATTTCTACCCGCCGGATTTATATTCCTGCTTTGGCGGTATGAATATTAATTTCCATAAACAGATTTAAACGGATATAATTGGAGCGAAGCGACCCACATTTCAACTTTCAACTTTCCACTTTTAACTTTTTATAAAAGAGGTGAATTTAGTGTCAAGCTACAGAACAATAAAGGAGCGTTCACAGGATGAATTCGTGGTTAAAAAATCACGTTTTATCGGTTATGTCTGTCCGGTAAAGACAGTTGAAGAGGCAAACGCTTTCATTGAAGAGATAAAGAAAAAGCACTGGGATGCAACCCATAATGTGTGGGCTTACAGCCTTCGTGAAGGTATGGTGAGACGTTTCAGCGACGACGGTGAGCCTCAGGGTACTGCAGGAATACCCTCCCTTGACGTAATACTCAAGGAGGATGTTGTGGACTGCTGTGTTGTGTGTACCCGTTACTTCGGAGGTATTATGCTGGGTGCAGGCGGCCTTGTAAGAGCCTATTCCCATACGGCAAAAATTGCTCTTGATGCCGGCGGAATTATCACCATGGCACTTTGTAAAATCGTGAAGGTTCAGACAGATTATAACTTTTACGGCAGACTGGTACCGCTTATCTGTGAAGAGGGCGGTATAGTTGAAGACACAGTTTTTGCCGATAATGTTGAGGTCACCTTCCGAATCCCCGAAGAGGATGTAGCACGCTTTGAAGCAAGACTTGTTGATGTTTCAAACGGAAGATTTCACAGTGAGGTTGTTGACCAGAGGTTCTGTGAAATATAAAAAATAATTTTTTGAAAAAATAAGGGGAAACACAGACTTTTTTGCGTATATATAAATGAAGGGAAGTGAAAAGTGTGGCTAATTTAAGGCAGATTACTCTTGACAGAGAAGAAAACACAATTTCACCTTACGGTTTTTTGTGCAGCAACACAAAGGGCAGACAGAGCTATGAGCCTGAATGTCCCGTAAGAACTGCGTTCCAACGAGACAGAGACAGAATTATCCATTCTGCATCATTCCGACGTCTTAAGCATAAAACCCAGGTTTTCCTTTCTCCTGACGGTGACCATTACAGAACCCGTCTTACCCACACTCTTGAGGTTTCCCAGATTGCAAGAACAATATCGAGAGCTCTCGGACTTAACGAAGACTTAACCGAAGCAATTGCTCTTGGCCACGATTTGGGTCACACACCTTTCGGACATGCAGGTGAAAGGGCACTTAATGAGGTTGTGCCCGGAGGCTTCAAGCATTATGAGCAGAGCCTGCGTGTTGCCGATTTCATTGAAAAAGAGGGTCAGGGACTTAACCTTACCTGGGAGGTGCGCAACGGAATCGTCTGCCACACAAAGGGCGAAGAAGCTGCAACTCTTGAAGGCAGAATCGTAAAGCTTTCCGACAGAATTGCATATATAAACCACGATATAGATGACGCAATAAGAGCAGGAGTGCTTACGGAAGCGAGTATTCCGACTGAGGCAAAACGTTTTCTCGGTGAAAACAAAAGTGCAAGAATTAACACACTTATTACCTCAGCGATTGAAAATACCGTTGATACAGTGCGTCTTGACAGAGATGTGCAGAGTGCCTTTGACATTCTCCACGAATTTATGTTTGACAGAGTGTACACAAACCCCGTATGCAAAAGCGAAGAGGGGAAGGCAATGAAGCTTGTGCAAAGCCTTTACGATTTCTTCAGCAGCCATCCCGACGAGCTTCCAAATGAATATATAACAATCGCATGGCGTGACGGTGCAGAAAGAGCTGCAGCTGACTATATTGCAGGTATGACAGATGGGTATGCCCTCAAAATTTTCTCGAGATATTTTATACCCTCAGGTTGGAGTGACTGATAGCAATCGGAGATTGCTGTCAGAATGCAAAATGCAAAGTGCAAAATGCAAAATAACTGACGAAACGGTGAAATTTGAATGAACGAAAATGTTATTGAGATAAAAAGTTTTGATTACGCTGTCAGAATCGTAAATCTGTACAGATATCTTACAGAAGAAAAGAAAGAATTCGTTTTGTCGAAACAGCTTTTAAAAAGCGGGACAAGCGTGGGTGCTAATGTAGCAGAAGCGCAAAGAGGTCAGACTAAACCCGATTTTAATGCAAAAATGAATATTGCGCTCAAAGAAGCTAATGAAACATACTATTGGTTAAGATTGCTGCATAAGACAGAATATATTACTGACAGAGAGTTTTTAAGCATTAAAGAGGATTCTAAAGAGATAATTGCTATTCTTACCTCTATATGCAAAAAAACAAATAGTGAACGATTATAAGATGCGATAAAGTCCGTAGGTAGGTTGTTCATATAATTAAGTAATTTACGGTGCGATATTTTGCATTTTGCACTTTGCATTTTGCATTTACGAAAGGAGTGAGTAGTATGGCAAGATTTTCAGACGAATTCTTAAGTGAACTGCGTATGCGCTGCGATATTGAGCAGGTCATTTCACCCTATGTCAATCTAAAAAGACGTGGCAAAAATCTTGTGGGACTTTGTCCCTTCCACAATGAAAAAACTCCCTCCTTTACGGTATATCCCGACAGTCAGAGCTTTTACTGCTTCGGCTGCGGTGCAGGCGGTGAAGCAATCGGCTTCATAAGAAGGGCAGAAAACCTTGATTTTACTGAGGCTGTCCGTTATCTCTGCTACAAAAGCGGAATGGTAATGCCCTCTGAGGGCTACGACGATTCTCTTTCTCAGAAACGTAAGAGAATGTATGAAATCAACAAAGAAGCGGCAAGGTTTTTCAACTCCTGCCTTTTCTCAGAAAAAGGAAAAGACGGTCTGGAGTATTTCAAAAGCCGTGGATATAAAAAGGGCACAATAACCCGTTTCGGTTTAGGTTATGCACCGAATGAGTGGAGGGCACTTCTCACCTATATGAGAGGTCTTGGTTATTCCTATGAGGAACTTTATGAAGCTAACCTTGCAAACCGAAGCAACAAAGACGGAAAGATAAGCTATTACGACTCCTTCCGTAACAGAGTAATGGTTCCCATAATTGATGTAAGAGGTAACGTTGTGGCTTTCGGCGGACGAGTTCTTGACGACAGTAAGCCGAAATATATAAACACCTCGGATACACTTGTATATAAAAAGAGTCTCGGTGTATTCGGCCTTAACTTCGCGAAAAATTCAACGGAGAAAACACTGATTCTCGTTGAGGGATATATGGATGCCATATCTCTTCACGAGGCAGGCTTTACAAATGCAATCGCCTGTCTCGGCACAGCACTCACAAGTGAAATGGCACATCTTCTTTCACGTTATGCCGATGAAATTATTCTCTCTTATGATGCCGACGAAGCAGGACAGAAGGCTACAGAGAGGGCAATCGGAATTCTCGGCTCAATAGGAATGAAGCTGAGGGTTGTGCATCTGAGCGGCGGCAAGGACCCCGATGAAATTCTGAAAAAATATGGTCCTGAAAGATTCAGAAGTCTTATTGACGGGGCTGCAAACGATATAGAATTTGAGCTGCTTAAAGCAAGAGACGGTCTTGACCTCGGCACAAGTGACGGCAAGATGAAATATCTGGAAAAGGCAGCACAGATACTTTCTAAAACAAGAAGTGAAATCACCCGTGATATTTATTCTTCAAGGCTTTCAGAGGAGCTTCAGGTGTCAAAGGAAGCCATAACAGCAAGAATAAAACAGATTTCACAACGAAGTGCAAAAAAGGAAAAGGACGACTTTTTCCGAAAGCTTCCTCAGCAAAGCATTTCGGATAACACAAAGACAGCCCTTGCAAACTCCACCAACCTGAAGACAGTAAGGGCAGAGGAGCAATTAGTTGCAACTCTCTTTAAAAACCCCGATTATTACAGGCATATTGAGAATATGGTTTCAGCTGAGGATTTCAGTGTCCCGCTTTATAAACGAATATTCTCTCTTCTTACAGAAAAAATAAAAGAGCACAGAAGTCTCGAACTGACCTTTTTCAGCGAGGAGCTTTCTCCCTCTGAAATGGACACCCTTGTTAAAATCAGCAAGGACGGTGTCAATTCAGGCACAAACCTTAAATTCTGCGAAGACTGTATAGCCGCTATGAAAAGCGAAAAGGAAAAGCAGAAGGCAAAGCCTGACTTAAGCCAAATCAGTGATGAGGACTTCCTCAGTCTCTTCAGGAAAAAATAAACAGCCGCAGAAAAATCTGCAGTAGTATAGAAAGGACAGTAAACTTATGGAAACACAGGAAAAAAACTTGATGCTTAAAGCTCTTGTAGAAAGAGGTATTGCACAGGGTAAGCTCAATTCAACTGAAATTGATGCCGTGCTTGTTGAAGCTGACGTTGATATGGAGGAAATGGAGAAGGTTTATCAGAAGCTGGAAGCTAACGGAGTAGAAATCGTTGACGATCTTTCCGATGAAATTCTCAATGACATTTCTGTTGATATTGACCTTCCCAAGGATTACGATAACTCAGCAATGGTTGCCGACCCCAAGAGCGTTATTGACGACCCTGTAAAAGTTTATCTTAAAGATATAGGCAGAGTGCCTCTTCTTTCACCTGAAGAGGAAATTGACCTTGCAATCAGAATTTCAGCAGGGGATAAGGAAGCTAAGGATATCCTCACAAAGGCAAATCTCCGTCTTGTTGTATCAATTGCAAAAAGATATGTGGGCAGAGGTATGATGTTCCTTGACCTTATTCAGGAGGGTAACCTGGGCCTTATCAAGGCTGTTGACAAATTTGACCATACAAAGGGCTTCAAGTTCTCAACCTACGCTACATGGTGGATAAGACAGGCTATTACAAGAGCAATTGCTGACCAGGGCAGAACAATCCGTATTCCCGTTCATATGGTTGAAACTATCAATAAGGTTAAAAAGACAAGCAGTATGCTTCTTCACCGTGACGGTAAAGACCCCTCACCCGAGGACATTGCAGCAGAGCTTAAAATGTCACCTGACAAGGTTCGTGATATTCTCCGTATTTCACAAGAACCCGTTTCCCTTGAAACTCCCATCGGTGAAGAGGAAGACAGCCACCTTGGTGATTTCATTCCCGACGAGGATGCACTTTCACCTGCAGATGCAGCAGCAATGACCTTCCTTAAAACAAAGGTAAACGAAGTGCTTGAAACTCTCACCGTTAGAGAAGCAGAGGTTCTCCGTCTCCGCTTCGGACTTAAGGACGGTACACCTCAGACCCTTGAAGAGGTGGGCAAGGAGTTCAACGTTACAAGAGAGCGTATCAGACAGATTGAAGCAAAGGCTCTCCGTAAGCTCCGTCACCCCAGCAGAAGTAAGCATCTTAAAGACCTTTAATAAAAAAGCTCCTTCGGGAGCTTTTTTTAATGCAAAATGC
>JAFWZS010000081.1 GCA_017522205.1 Clostridia bacterium | reverse complement strand
CCAGCCCTGCTTTCACTGATGCTCTCAGTCTTCGATGACCTGAGATAAGTTCATATTCATCGTCTGTATTTTCTAAAGGTCTTACGACAATGGGTGAGATAACGCCCTTCTGCTGAATGCTTTCAATGAGAGTGTTCATCTCTTCATTGTCTAAGACCTTATACGGATGTCCCTCAAAGGGATGAATTTTTTCTACCGGGATGTTTACCGGTGCTTTTAACTTTTTATTAGCCATTTTATCGGCTCCTTTCATTTTTATTCTTAATATTTTTGTTGTTACGGTTTTTACGCCGTTCTTCAATTTGCCGCTGTCTTTCTTCTTGCTGCTTAACATAGCGGGCATGTTCTTCCTGCCTTGCTATTTCAGCCTTGGTAAGATAATTAGGTGGCGGCTCACCTATGAGCTTTGAAACGGTATCAACGCTTCGGTTAAAATCATATTCGCTGATGTTGTAATCTGCTTCAGCCTTTTGCCTTGCCTCTTTTTCTTTTTCGGGGCGTATTTTCATTCTCTCGGCTTTCAATTCTTCTGCATCTGCTTCATCAGCCTGCTTTTCGGTTTCTTGGTACTGAGTAAGTGTCTTTTGTATTTCTGCTTCCATTCTCTTTTCTTCGGCTTCAAGCTTCGGAATTTCAAACCGACGCATTTTCTCAAAGTAAGACTTTGCATTAACAATATCCTGTTCGGTTTCACACTCATTTTGCGAGAGAATATTCTGCATTTTAAATTTCAGCTCTTTAAGTTCAAATTCATAGTGGGTAACATCACATTTTGCCTCGTTGTATTTCTGCTTCATAACCTTGGGAGTAAGCTTCAGCTTTTTCTTTGCCTCTTTAAGCTTTTCTTCGGTGGTTTTAATATCTTCCTGTAGCTTATGGAAGTACACATAAAACTCATCCGCATCACGGACTTCATTAATAGCCTGATGCTTCATATTGTTAATGCTTTTTCTTTCACATTCAAGGATAATCATACTGACACGGATACCTTCAAGAGCATCTGCAAGTGCGGGTATGAACAGCTTTGCCGCAGTAATAACAAGCTCTGTAAGTGCCTCAACAGTTTTACGAAGACTTATTATCAGACTGTTATCTTTACGGATAAGAATGTTTATTCTCATTCTCTGTGTGACTTTACCTTTCTTCTTCATTTTCTTACTTGAAACACCCTCGTGAATAGTAGGTTGCAGAAGTATTCCTCTTGCCGCAAAGCTGCGGTGGTCAATAGGCTCAATGTTCTTTTCTTCTAAATCTCTGTTTACAATATCTGCCCACAGCTTTCTCCATTCACATAACTGCTCATCGCTGTTCCAACGCTCACTTATGGGATTCTGCCTGCCGTATTTTGTGCTTTTGGGGTATTTGTTTACTCTCTCATAGCCCTCAGCCTTTGACGGTGGAAGATAGACCTTCTTACCGTCAACATAATACTGATACTGCTTTTCCCAACCGTCATTTTTTGCACATAAAAATTCAGAGGCGGTAAAGCCTTGCTCCTTACCGTCTCTGAT
>JAFWZS010000080.1 GCA_017522205.1 Clostridia bacterium | reverse complement strand
CCGTATAAAGTTATCACCAAGTTTTAATATGCAAAAAAATATAAAAAACAAGTACCCATCATAAAGACAGGTACTTTTAGTTGGTTGCGGAGACAGGATTTGAACCTGCAAAGGCCCTCTTGCGGTTCCCAAAGTTCATAACGGCTTGGAGCGCCTATGAACTTTGACCGCTGCGCCTCGTCAGCACTAACTTCGCTTATCGTTTTTCCTCAAGGAAAAAGCTCATCGCTTCGTTGTGCTTCCTCTCCCCAAAAAGCTTTTGAGCTTTTTTGGGGCCCCCGGATAAATCCCTTTATCTGCCTCAGGCAGCGGTCGTGCTCTGTGCCCCGGGTTACACCCGTCGGTTGCAGTAACTACGAAAAAAATAAGTACCCACCCATTTGGTGAGTACTTCGTTCTGGTTGCGGAGACAGGATTTGAACCTGCAACCTCCGGGTTATGAGCCCGACGAGCTACCGGGTTGCTCCACTCCGCGATATATCACTTTCTCAAGTGCTTAGCTATTATACTATAGCAACCCGAGAAAGTCAATACCTTTTTCAAAAAAAGTCAAATTAATTATTCGACTTAATTTTCATTGTCAGCATCTGAGGCTTTGGTTGAGCTCTCTTGCTTTTTAGTTGAGGTTTCTTTTTCTTTTGTGGTATCTTCTTTTTTCTTAGTTGTGGTTTCCTTTGTGGTTGTCTCAGGCTCCTTGCCCCATACCGAAAGCACAATTTCCGTACCCTTTTCGAATTCAAGTCCTGCAACCTTATCCATCAGATAAACTTCGTTTTCCTTGTGACCACCTTTGTTTTCCATAACTTCCTTTTTTACTGTGAAGCCACGGTCTTTAAGCTCTTTTTCGGCTTTGCTGTATTGCATACCGATAACATTGGGAAGCTCAATAGGCTTTGCACCGAGACTTACCACAACGGTGATTTCTGTGCCTGAAAGAACGCTTTCGCCTTTTTCAAGGCTCTGAGCAATGATAGCATCCTTTGGTACTTCATCACTGTAATCTTCGGTGTATATGATAACGAATCTTTCGTTAAAGGTTTCGTTGGTCTTGATGCTGTCACGTGTGTGACTTGTGAAATCGGGAACAGTCACATAGGACTTTTCTGTGGTTTCAGGACTTACCGTTGTTGATGTGTCGTAATTCGGAGTATAAACGTCAGTAACTTCCTCGTTCATGGGAAGAAAGCTGAATGAACCGAGAAGATTATCAAGCACGGGTACATCAATTGACTTGTAAAGGAAGGTTGCATAAAGCACGGTGAACAGAACTGTGCAGGCTACTACAACACCGAGGAAGGTTGAAACTGCAAGAGTGATAAGTGAACCTGAAGATGACTTACCTTTCTTTGTGGGAGCATCGTCTTCTTCGTAGTAGGGTTCATCCTGAATTTCATCTTCGTATTCCGCCTCTGCTTCAGGCGGAGCTTCGTGTGCAGGTGCTTCTTCTGCGACAGGTGATGCGGGAGCAGCAGGGGAGGCTGCGTTTCTCGGGGTGCTGATTGTTGAAAGCAAGCTGATTACTTCGTCGATAGTTGAGATTCTGTTCTGGGGATAAACAGAAAGGCTCTTTACAAAGCAGTCAATAACCTTGCTTGAAAGGGTTGATGCAACTGCCGCAGGAAGAACCATGGTGTCCTTGACTGCTCTTTTTGTTGCGGTGGGAGGAACAAGACCGGTTATTGAATAATAAAGAAGCGCCATAACCGAGTATACGTCTGAGGCAGCAGAAAGGCTTGCGTTTTCACCGAAAAGCTCAATGGGAGAGAAGCCGGGAACGGGTCTTACTCTCAGCTCTTCAACGGATGAATAGCACTGAGGAATTGAAAAAGACATAATGTGAAGCTTGCCGTCTGAGCCAACATGAATGGTGCTCGGTGAAATGTTGCCGTGCATAATGCCGGCTGAATGAAGCTTCTGAAGGCAGGCGAGCACAGGCTTGAAAGCGCTGTGAGCTCTTGCCCAGGAAAGTGGCTTTTTCGTTTCGTCAAAATAAGCCTTGAGGCTTATGCTGTCGAGGTATACGGATATAGCGTAAACTGTACCGTTTGATTCAATTATCTGTTCAACATTAGGAAGACAAACATCACTTTTAAACATATCGAGGCCACGCCAGAGACTGAGGAAGCTTTCACGGCAGTTCTCAAACATGGTGTCGTAACCAAGCTTTACGGTAATGTTGCAATCGTCATTTTCACGTGTAAGAATCTTTGACGGGAAAAATTCAACGATGCTGAGAACCGTATCTGAGTAAAGGTCACGGCCGATATAGGTGATTGAATCATTTGCAAAATTCAGCACCTTACCGATAAGGTATCTTCCTGAAAGGATAGTACCTGCTTTAAGAGCAGGGGAGTTGTTTTCTGTTTCTATATTGTAGAAGCATTCGGGGCAGACATTTACGCCCTCTTCGAGAGCACCCATGCAGCCCGGACAGTATTTTATATTATCAGCCATTAGTATAGCACCTGACTTTCATCGAATTTATCCTATATAATTTTACATAAAACAACGAAAAAAGTCAAGGGTAAGTATATTATGCTGCGTAATTTCTGTTTACTCTTCTGTTTGTGTTTGCGTTTCTTGCTGATGTGGGCATTCTTTTAACCTGAGCAGCGGCTTTTCTGCTTTTTATTTGGGCAGCCTTTTTAGCTCTCTTTTTTGTCTCCCTTTTTCTGTCATACTTTTCCTCAAGAGCGATAAGCTTGTCTTCAAAAACAAGCATAAGAAGAATGATGCTTGCGAGTGTCCAGAAAAATGCACTGAAAGTTCCTAATGTAAACATAATTTTGTTCCTCCTGTGTCGAACGTTATCGAACATTCGTTCGTATTACACTTAGAATTATAGCAGAAAAAATCGAAATGTCAAGACAAATGTTCGATAAATTTTATTTTGGTGTACTAAAAAATGGACTTTGCCTAAATTTTATCATATTTTTTGTCGGATGTCAAAAAGAAAGCCGATTTTTTGTTAAAAATGCCGTAAAGGTAATTTCGCAAAACAAATGCAAAATCCGTTTTCTTATGCTATAATGTAAAATGTGTTAATATATAACTACTCTAAAGGAGGAATAATTATGATTAAAAACGAATTCTATTTCCCTTCAGTTTCAGGTCTTGCTGATATTCATGCAGCTTCATTCAAGCCCGAAGGCGAAGTAAAGGCTGTGCTTCAGATTGCACACGGTATGGCTGAACACCTTGAACGCTATGAGCCCTTTGCAGAGGTTCTCTGCAAAAACGGAATTGCCGTTTACATCAATGACCATCTCGGTCACGGCAAGAGCGTTAAGAATGACGACGAGCTTGGCTACTT
The DNA here is from genome assembly GCA_017522205.1 of Clostridia bacterium. Taxonomy (GTDB): domain Bacteria; phylum Bacillota; class Clostridia; order Oscillospirales; family Acutalibacteraceae; genus UBA6857. Next base: position 34,144 of record JAFWZS010000080.1, on the reverse strand, counting down.
CGGTGAAAAAGCAGGCTGGAAGAATTTCATTGGTGACTGCTACAGACTTACAAGAATGGCCAAGGATGAAAATCCCGGAAAGCCCTTCATTTTCTTCGGTCACTCAATGGGTTCATTTGTTGCAAGAGCATACTGTCTCGAGCACGCAAATGATATCGATGGTGCAATTTATTGCGGCACTGCAGGCCCCAACCCTGCTGCAGGTATGGGTTCACTTATCGCATCCGTAATCGGCAAGATAAAGGGTGACCATTACAGAACAAAGCTTGTTGATAAAATCGCCTTCGGTGCATACAATAATAAATTCGAGCAGAGAACTGCTTTTGACTGGCTTTCAAGAGATGAATTCCAGGTTGATAAATACGTTGCTGACAAGTACTGCGGCTTCCTTTTCACCGCTTACGGCTACCGTGACCTCACCTCACTCCTTGGCTTTGTATCAGGCAAAAAGTGGTTTGAAAGCCTTGACAAGGACCTTCCCGTGCTCATGATCTCAGGTGCAATGGACCCCGTGGGCAACTTCAGTAAGGGCGTTGAACAGGTTTATGACAAACTTACTGCTGCAGGTAAGAAAAACCTTAAAAAGATTCTCTATCCCGACGGAAGACACGAAATTCTCAACGAAAGCGCACTCTTTGACAAGGTTTGCGAAGATGTAATTGAATGGATTGAGGAACTCATCTGATTATGAAAACTGAAAGATACATAATAGAAAACAGTCTTATAAAAAAAGAGCTTATAATTGAAAAGGATAGAATAAAGTCTTTTTCATACAGTAATAAGCTATCTTCAAACAGCCTTACTGCCCTTGACGGCAGTGAGGTTTTTGAACTTTCATTTGACGGAGGCTTCTTCGGCAAAAAGTTAAAAGCAAGTGACCTTAAAATCAAAGGTACAACAGAAAGAATTGAAAAGTTTTCAAAAAAACACGAAATAATCTTTGAGCCTTTCAAGGTGAAGGACAGCATCATTAACCTTACTCTTGTTTACGAAATAGGGGATAATGATTTCTTCCTCAGAAAGCATCTTGAAATTTCCTTCATAAAGCAAGGTACAAAGAAAATTATCCTTGATTATATTGATTTTGAAAATCTCAGATTCAATCCAGCTCTTCCTTACTGGACTGTGCCGAAGCAGGCAAACTCCCATATTCCCGGTTTTGCTCTGGGTCTCGGTCAGCCCGTCTATGTTGACAGTATGTTCTTCGGCTTTGAGTTTCCCGTTTGCCTTACTAAAATTGAAGACAGTCAGACAAGCGTAAGATACTTTAACGGCAACACTTTACAGAAGCTCGCTTCTTCAGGTAAATTCGTAACCGAGAGCTTTGTTGCAGGCTGCGGTGACGGAAACCTCAGGGAGCAGGTGCAGAAGGCGTTCTTTGCTTACATAAAGACAGTTTCAAAGCCGGTTAAGCTTCGCAGACAGTATAATTCCTGGTATGACCACATGCTGAACATAACAAGAGAAAATGTAACCTCATCTTTTCTTGAAATTGAAAAAGGTCTTACTCTTTCGGGTGAACCTGTTCTTGATTCCTATGTTGCCGACGACGGATGGAACGATTACAGCAAGGATTTCTGGAGCTTCAATGAAAAGTTCCCTGATGAGCTTCATCCTTTCACAAAGCTCAGCGAAGCCTTGGGCTCAAATTTCGGCCTTTGGCTCGGTCCTCGTGGCGGCTATACCACTGATACACCTAAGTTTGCAAAAAATATTGAAAAAGCAGGAAACGGCTATTATAATAAGCAGGCATTTGATATCTGTGTAACAAGCAGTAAGTATCACAAAAAAACAACCGAGTTTATGCTTGACCTTGAAGAGCGTTTCAGCCTCAATTATTGGAAACTTGACGGCTTTGCCCAAAGACCCTGCAAAAACAAAAAGCACGATCACCTCGTTAAGGGCTACAAGGATATGTACTTCTATAACGACAGCTGGGAAAAGTGGATTGACACCTTCAATAAGCTGCAGAAAAACGGCTCAGATAACTTCTGGATTAACCTTACCTGCTATGCGTGGCCGTCTCCCTGGTTCCTTCGTTATGTCAACAGTCTGTGGATGCAGATAAGTGACGACGTAGGCTTTGTAGGCAAAAAAGGTCAGGTCAGCGACAAGGACAGAATGCTCTCTTACCGTGACGAAAAGTACTATGATTTCTATAACGTAAGACAGTTCCAGTTCCCGCAGATGGGACTTTATAACCACGACCCCATTTACGGAAATACTGCCAAGGTTTCAATGAGCGACGAGGAGTTCAGAAGCTACCTTTTCACAATGGCAACACGTGGCAGCTTTTTCTGGGAATACTATTATAGCTACAATATGATGAATGAAACCAAATGGCAGATAAATTATGCCGCTATGCGTTTCATTGAAGACAATAAGGATGTGCTTTCCAATTCTGTTATTTTCGGCAGCAGACCCTCTGAAAACGGTGTTTACGGTTATAGTTGTTTCTCCGATTATGAGGGCATCGTGTCTCTTCGTAACAGCTCTGATACAGAAAAGAAATATGTACTCACACTGAACGAAGCAATCGGTGTAAAGAAAACCCTTGTTCCCGTCAATACCTATATTATACTGCCATATACACCTGAAGCAGAAATGGGTGCTTACGGCTATGGTGATAAGGTTAAGGTCACTTTGAAGCCTTATGAAACAAAAATTTTCCACTTCGGAAAAAGTGCAAAAGCTCTCAGAGCAACTTACCTTAAGGCGCTAAACAGCAAAACACTGAAAATCACCTTCAATCAGACGGTGAATACTGCCACTCTTTCCTGCAAGGAAAATGAAATAGAGAAAATCAACCTTCTTCCCGACTATATGACGGCAATTATCACCTTTAAGAATAGCTTTGAGAGAATGAACATCCTCACTCTCTGCGACCTTAAGGATATTATGGGTAACAGTGAATCGGGTGAAATCAAGTTCGATTACTACGATAATTACATTGTAACCGAAGGCTTTTACGGAGACGGTGAATTCACAATCAAAGCAACTCTCGATAAAAACGCAAAGGGCGACCTTTACCGTCAGGGAGAAGAGGTTTATCTTAAAATTTCCGACGGACATATCCTCTTCGGTGTGGGACTTACATCTGTTCTTTCCTATGCAAAAATCGAGGATGTTGTACAGCTTACTGCGGTAAGAGAACGCAACGGTGCTCTTAAGCTTTACATTAACGGTGAGCTGGATTGCGGCGAAAAGTCAGAGAGACTTTACTTAAGCGGTGCAAAGGGTATGAAATACGATGAAAATAAGGTTGTGCTTATGAATAAGGCACTTCCTTATGATGAGGTATAAAAGGGTATGTCAGACAGATTCATTGCCTTTGACCTGGAAATGCCCGGTCAGAAGGATCTCAGAATAAGTGCAATCGGCATAACCGTTGTTGAAGACGGCGAAATAGTAGGTAACTATTACCATCTTGTAAATCCCGAAACAGAGTTTGACCCATTTGTAATTGACCTTGTTGGTATTACTCCTGAAATGGTTGAGAATGAGCCTACCTTCCCTGAAATATGGAGAGAGATTGAGAATATAATGGACAGCGGTATTCTTGTGGCTCACGGTGCAGCAGGGGACCTTAAAACCCTCTGTGCCTGTCTCAGTCATTACGGAATAAAGTGGAAGGATAAAATACCCTACCTTTGCACCTGCGATATCGGAATAGCCTTTTATCCTCACCTTGAGCATTACAGTCTTGATTTCCTTTGTGAGCATATCGGTGTTGACCTGAACCATCACAACGCTCTCAGCGACAGTGAGGGCTGTGCAAGGCTAATAATCGACTTTATGAAAAACGGCTTTGAGCCGAGTTCCAAGCTTTCATACTTCAATGCCCTTAAAGGTCAGAAGATGAGAAAGCTGAAGCCGAAAAAGAAAAAGACCCTCACCGAAAAGGTTCAGTCTGTGCTTTTCAATATGCAAAGCGACAAGGTGAGAGAGGCTTTTCTTCGTAAGCATCCCCATATGGACTATGAAAGAGTGATCGGTGTAAAGGAGCATCTGCTTTTCAGCTACGCCAATAATCTCTGCAAGCAGAACAAAGCATCAGATTTTGTTAAAAAGCCGATTCACGAATATCACGAGGAAAATAACCTTCACGCAATCATAATTTCAAAAAGAAAGAAGTTTTCTCTTTGCGTTTCGCAGATTGACGAATTTATTCCGTATATCGACAACTACGAAACCGCAGACCTGATTGACCCTAAGATTTTCAGAAACCGTCAGCCTGAGCTTATTTCGGTTGTCGACCGATGGCTCAGAAGTGACAACAACTTTGAAAAAGCAATTGCGATAAACACAATCAACCGTAATTTCTGTCACGAAAGCTACTTTAAAAAGTGGTTTGGTGCAATTTCTGAAATTGAAACCGACGACCTTAACCTGAAAAGGAAAAAAGCAGAATTCTTTTCGAATATGCTTATTTGCTGTGAAGAGGAGTTTTTGCCGCACCTTACTTCAGGTGAGCTTGACAGATGGACACATAATATGACTCTGCAGCTTTCCTCCAACCGAAAAGGAGTAAAGGCAGATAAAAAAGAAATGTATGTTTCTTTAAGAAGATAATCTGATTTGGGCGACAAATCAGATTTTTTTCTTTTATATGAGGGCAGAATGTATAAATAAGCCGATAAATTCTTACATTTTCTTAAGTTTGCGAAAAAACTTAAAATTTAATGTTGATTTAATTGTCCTGATTTATTATAATGTAATATATATTGGGTAATTATGGGAAAATAGTTACCGAAAAGATTTTTAAACTCTGGAGGTCTCTTCAAATGGCGAAAAAGACTGAAAATAATATACCTCTTAATCCTGAAAATGAAAACACAAAGGGAAACAAGAAGCAGGGAAATAAGAAGAGAAAAAAGAAGCACACCAAGCTCTATGTTGCTTTTCTTACTCTTTTCTGCATTTTTGTTGCAGGTATGCTTACTGTTATAATTGTGGGCACTTCTGTGGCTTCATATATGGATAGCCACATTAACGGCGAGCTTGCAATCAACCTTGAGGATTATAAGGATTCTCAGAATCAGACATCTATTATGTACGGCTATAACGATGCGGGAAAAGCAATTGAAATTGCCCGTCTTCACGGAACTGAAAACCGTATCTGGGTTGACTTTGAAGAGATGCCCGAAAATCTTCTCTGGGCATATATCTGCCTTGAAGACAGAAAGTTCTATAGCCATCCCGGTGTTGACTGGGTAAGAACAATTGCGGTTATGATCAAGCCTGAATTTGCAGGTCAGGGTGCGTCAACAATCACTCAGCAGCTTATTAAAAACTTAACTGACGATGACCAGACCACATATAACCGTAAATTCAACGAAATTATCAGAGCTCTTAATCTCGAGAAGAATTACTCAAAGAAAGATATTATCGAAGCCTACCTCAATACCGTATCTTTGGGTGCAGGCTGCTACGGTGTAAAAACTGCAGCTGAAACTTATTTCGGAAAAGAAGTAAGCGAGCTTAATCTTCTTGAATGTTGCGCTCTTGCAGGCATCACAAAAGCTCCTTACAGTAATAACCCTTATGCAAGTAAGGAAAACTTCCAGAAGCGAATTGACCGTTGTCTCTACGCTATGTGGGAAGAGGGAAAGATAAGCGAAAAGACCTATAATAAGTATGTTGGTAAATCTCCCAAGGTTTTACCGAAGGGTTCATCAGGCTCTTCAACAAGTGAAGAAAAGTCAGAGATTTTCTCATGGTATGAGGAATATGTAATCACTCAGGTTATTGAAGATCTTCAGAAAAAGTATGAATATGACTATCAGGAAGCATACAGAAAGCTCTATTACGGCGGTCTTCGAATCTATGCAGCCGTTGACCTTGATATGCAGAAAACCCTTGAAAGCATCTACAAAAACAGAACGGGCTTCCCGTATTCACGTTATGATTCAAGAGGTCAGCTTCCTCAGTCATCCATGACAATTATGGACTATCAGGGCAGAATCGTTGCTCTCGTCGGCGGCACAGGCAATAAAACTGCAAACAGAACCTATAACAGAGCAACTGACTACAGAGCAAAGAGACAGCCGGGTTCATCCATAAAACCGCTTTCAGTTTACGCTCCTGCAGTCGACCTCGGTATAATTTCTGCAAATTCATTTATTATTGAAAAGGCACTTGAAGGCTACAACAACGGCAAGGACTGGCCCCGTAACTTCAACGGTGATCACGGTTCAGGTGAATATATAACCGTTGAAGAAGCACTTGTGCGTTCACTCAATACCGTTCCTGCGCGAATTCTCCACGAGATGATGGAGCTGGACACTTCAATGAGATATTGCAATGAAATGTTCCACCTGAATCTTTCAAAGAATGACAAGGACCTCAGCCCGCTTGTGGTTGGCGGTACAAATACAGGTGTAACCACTCTTGAAATGGCTGCAGCCTTTGCTTGTTTCGGTAACGGAGGCAGATACTTTGCACCTTACAGCTACTATAAGGTAACAGACCGTAACGGTAACGTTATTCTCGATAACAGAAGCAACGAGCCGCAGCAGGCAATCAAGAGAGAAACTGCTTCAACAATGCTCTCAATGCTCACAAAGGCAGTTACACAGTCAAACGGTACAGGCTACGGCTCATATATCAGCCGTTTCCAGACCTTTGCAAAAACAGGTACAACCTCAGACAACTGCGACAAGTGGTATTGTGGCGGCACACCACACTATGTAACTGCAGTATGGTACGGCTATGACTACCGTGCAGATATGCATACAGGTTCAAGCAACCCTGCAAAAACTATTTTTGCTTCCGTATTCAGAAAGCTTCATCAGGATCTTCCTGCAAAAACCTTCTCAAAGACAATTGAAGAGGTTGACAATCTCGTTTCAAGTGTAGACTGAGGTGAAATATGGTAATACTTTCAGTTGACTACGGAGACGCAAGAACAGGCGTCGCCGTGTGCGATAAAATGGAAATCCTTGCTTCTCCCGTGGGCGTTATCCATGAAACTTATGAGCCAAAGGTTATAGCGAAGTTAAAGGAAATTATCGGGGATAAAAAGCCTGAGCTTATTGTTGTGGGGCTTCCTGTTAATATGGACGGCTCAAAAGGGGAGAGGGCGCAGAAATGCACTCTCTTTGCAGAGAAGCTGAAGGAAGAAACGGGAATAGAAGTAAAACTTTACGACGAAAGACTGACAACAGTTTCAGCTCACAGAATCCTCAGTGAAAACAACGTCAGAGGACAGAAACGTAAAAACGTTGTTGACGCAGTTTCTGCGGTTATGATTCTCGAAAGCTATATGAAATCAAAATGCTGAATAAAAATATTGTAAATACTGTGGGGACACGGCTTGCCGTGTCCGCTTCAGATTACAAAAACATAAAGGAGAGAAAAATAATGGGTAAAAAAATCATTGTAGCAGGTGGCGGCCACGGCGGTATTACTGCAGGTATGCTTCTTGCAAAAAACGGCTTTGATGTTACCGTGTACGAAAAAAACGCAAGAGACAATATGGGTCACGACTGGACCGATATTTTCGATAAAAAAGGTTTTACTGCAATCGGCCTTCCCGTACCTCCCAAGGAGATGTACAACCTTAAACATGATATGACCTTCTATGGTCCTACAATGAAAACTGCACTTAATCAGCATACACCTGAAGATCAGCTTGAAATTCAGATGGAAAGACGTGACATTTACTCATACATTATAAACGCTGCTGAAGAAGCAGGAGTAAAGTTCGTTTTTGACTGTGCGGTTGAAGCTCCAATCCTCTTTGGTAACCGTGTGGTTGGCATTAAAACTGCCGACGGTGAAAAGTTCGCTGATCTCGTAATCGACGCTTGCGGTATGCACTCACCCGTAAGAAAGAATCTTCCGAAATCTCTCGGCATTCAGAATGATTCAATAGAATATGAGCAGTTCTATGTATACCGTGCATTCTTCAACAAAACTGCAGAAGTTGAGGATATGAACAAGTTCAAGGTGCTTATGCTTCATCAGAACAAGCTGGGCATCACCTGGATTGCAACAGAAGAGAACACAACAGACGTTCTTATCGGCAGATTCAAGGAATTCGATATGGACGAAGTAAATGCTACAATTGATTCTCTTCGTAAGGATAATCCCAGCATAGGTACAGAAATCGTAAGAGGCGGCCAGTTCGTACATATTCCCGTTCGTCAGCCTCTGGGTGTTCTTGTTGCAGACGGCTATGCGGCAATCGGTGACAGTGCGTTTATGACAGTACCCATTATCGGTTCAGGTATTGCAAACAGCTTTAAGGCATCAAAAATCCTTGCTGATGCAGTAATAGGCGATAAAGACGGTGCTTACAGTGCCGAATCACTTTGGGCTTATCAGACAGGCTTCTATAAAACTCTCGGCAGCGGCCTTGCTCCTCTTGCAGCAGTTAAGCTTATGCTTACAAGACTTGAAGAGGGCGAGCTTGACTATATTTTCGACAACGGCATTCTCAATGCAGACGATATGACAATCGGTGCAGATGACACAAACCTTGCTTCAATGCTCGGTGGTATGAGTCCTGCCGACATCAAAGTCAAGCTTACAGGTCTTATCAACAACAAGGTTATCCTTAAAAAGGTTATACGTATGGGACTTGAGCTTGTAAGGGCCACAATTGTTACCGGAGCAATGCCCAAGACCTACAACAGAAAAGCAGTTCTCAAATGGGTTAAGAGCTATAACAGCTGCTTTAAGCACTAAAAATACAATTTTGAACTACATATAGATAAAGGCAACATCCTGAGGTAGGATGTTGCCTTTTGTTAAAAACTTTTATTTTCTTTGTGAAAAAGCTCTTTAACCGAAAGGATAATAAGAAATCCGCCAAAGAGCTTCCCGAGTATTCCCTCGGGTACAATACTGAGAAGAAGATAACCTGCAATTGCACCGGATATGCCGTAGATTATAAGGGGAAGAATGACCTTTTTATCTGTCAGCTTCTGCCGGCTGTAAACAATAACAGAAAAAATAGCAATAGGTATAAAGCACACAAGGTTGATTCCTTGAGCCTTCAGCTGAGGCATATGACGGAAATAGGTGAGATATACAACAAGAACTGTTCCGCCGCCTAGTCCCATAGAGCCTAAAATACCCGAAAAGAAAGAGGATATTATCATTGGTAAGGTCATTTAATCACCATTCTTATCCCGAGATAGAGCATAAAAAGAGAGAAGATTTTTCTCAGTATACGGTCAGGGATTTTCTTTAGTAAGGTCGTTCCCACAATTGCACCGACAAGTGCAAAAGGTACATACTTAAGTGCTTCCGAAAGTGTGTAATAACCCCTTATATAATAGATGACTGCACTGAGAATACATAAGGGGAGTATAACAGCCACAGCCGACGCCTGAGCCTCCTTCTGACTTTTGCTCTTGCTTTTTATTACGGGTACGGCAATCATTCCGCCACCTGCACCGAAAAGTGCGTTTACGATTCCGACCCCGAAACCGCATAATATATCTTTCGCTTTCCTCATTTTATCACTCTTTCACCCCATATTCAGTTTTAGTTTTAGATAAAATTAAAAAAATATTAGGAAAACATAGAAAAATAGCAGAATTATTTTGATTTTACTATTGTAAAAAAAATAAATAGGTGATATAATAAGCAATAAATGTTTAGGAGGATACGACATGATTTGTAAATTTTGCGGCAATGTAATTGAAGATAGTTCAGATTTTTGTTTTATTTGCGGTCAGAAGGTAGCTGAAGAAGCTCCTGCTTTTGAAGCTGAAGCTCCTGTGGCTGAAGAACCCGTAGCTGAAGAAGCTGCTGTTCCCGCTGAAGCTCCTGCAGCTGCAGTAGGCGCTGCACCCGCTGCTTTCCCCTCATTCGAAAGCCTTCCCCAGGGCACACCCATCTATGCTCAGACTGCTCCCGTTTATGCTCATCAGGTATTTATTCAGCAGTTCCCCGCAGCTCCTCAGGGTCCCTTTGTTCAGGTTAACGGACAGAATATCGGTGGTAAGGATCCCAGCGTTTGCTCAAAGGCTAAGAAGTTCTTCTCAGCTTTCTTTGCAGTAACCTTCATTCTTCAGTTTATCAGCTGGATCTGGTACAGCGGTGCTAAGAAGCAGGGCTTCCCCAAGAAGGCAGAAGACATTCTCAATTCAACAATGATCGGTCTTTGCATCTTTATGGTAATCGCTTGCGGAGTTCTTATCTTCAAGTTTGTTATCTGACGGTAATACATAAACTTTTCCCTTCACTTTTGGTGGAGGGATTTTTTTATTCATAGAAAACTTTCATCTGTCATAGATATGAGTATAGACTTATTTTGAAAAGAGGACGGATGATATGTCAGACACAAGTATCTATAACTCAATTGCGGCAAGAACCAAGGGAGATATTTACATAGGCGTTGTAGGGCCTGTCAGAACAGGAAAGTCAACTTTTATAAAACGCTTTATGGATGTACTTGTTCTGCCAAATATGGAGGATGAAGCAAAAAAACAAAGGGCTATGGATGAAATGCCTCAGTCCTCTCACGGAAGAACAATAATGACTACCGAGCCCAAGTTCATACCTGAAAAGGCGGCAGAAATTACAATTGAAAATTCAATGAAATGCTCAGTGAGACTTATTGACTGCGTTGGTTATGTTGTGCCGAGTGCCCTGGGTTATATAGAAAACGAAGAGCCGAGAATGGTGAAAACACCCTGGTTCCAGAAGGATATACCCTTTAATATGGCGGCTGAAATCGGCACAAAAAAGGTGATTACGGAGCATTCTACAATCGGACTTGTAGTTACAACCGACGGCACAATAAGTGATATACCCGAGGAGGAATACAAAGAGGCTGAGGAAAGGGTTATAAATGAGCTTAAAGCTATAAATAAACCCTTTGTAGTCCTTGTCAACTCAGTTAACCCAAAGAATGAAATGTGCCTTCAGAGAGTGAATCTGATTAAAGAAGCCTATGGTGTGACGGCTTTACCTGTTAACTGCGAAACGCTCACAGAAGAAGAAATCAAGAATATACTTTCCGGTCTTCTCTATGAATTTCCTCTTAAAGAGCTTAAAATTGATATGCCGAAATGGATAAGCAAGCTGCCGAAAAGCCATCCCTTGAGAATGAGCGTATTTACCTGCCTTTCAGAGTCTGCAAAAAATCTTTCCAAGGTGAAGGATGCAAAAGAGATGACGAGCTGCCTTGAAGAGAACGAAAATATAGGCTTATGTACACTTACCGAAACTAATCTTTCTGACGGCGGGGTTAAGCTTAAGCTTACGCCGAAAGAGGGACTTTTCTATAAAACTCTCAGCGAAAAAACGGGCCTTGATGTGAAAGACGAAAGTGACCTTATGGAAAGGCTTACGGAAATGACTGAAATTGAAAAAGAGTTTCAGCGTTTCAAAACGGCCCTTGAAGAGGTTGAAGCAACGGGCTACGGCATTGTTATGCCCACAATGAAGGAGCTGAAGCTGGAAGAACCTGAAATTATGAAGCAGGGCGGCAGATACGGAGTCCGTCTGAAAGCCTCAGCGCCCTCAATTCACATGATGAAAGCTAACATCACTACAGAGGTTGCACCCATTGTGGGAACTGAAAGCCGCAGCGAAGAAATGATAATGTATCTGCTCAAAGAGTTTGAGGAAAATCCGTCAAAAATATGGGAGAGCAACATTTTCGGCAAAAGCCTCAACAGTCTTGTTAATGAAGGTCTTCATACCAAGCTTTACAAAATGCCCACTGATGCACGCATAAGAATTCAGGAAACCCTGGAGCGTGTTATTAACGAAGGCTGCAGCGGACTGATTTGTATAATCCTCTGAGTTGAAGCCATAATAAAAATGTCCGCCGATTGAGCAGCTTTTGCCTCGGCGGACTTATTAATTTACGAAAGATACTTATTAATCTGATGAGCTGTCATCTGCAGCTCCATTTTTTCGTCATAAAGTACTCTGAGAAGAGAGTTAAGGCGCTGAATTTCTTTCATATTATATTTGCTGCGTGCCTCTTTCAGCTTTTTTCGGTAACTCTCAATTACCTTCTCCTGAACGGCAATGCATTCTTCATAAGTCTTACTCAGTGTCCTGAGCTCATTTTCCATAGACACATCCTCCTTAATTCACAAGGTTGCTGATACCCTTTCCGAAAAGCAGATAATCCGAGCTGCAGCGGTAAAAGGTGGTCAGCTTTTTTAATTCGGTCATAGTCATAGAAGAGCCTGCTTCTTCGATTTCTGAAAGTCGTTTTTCCTCTATACCCGTAAGAGAAGCAACCTCTTTTTCAGAAAGACAGTTGTGCGTTCTCAGCTTTTTGAGCCTTTCGGAAATGTCGTCGGAGCTTACTGTGCAGGTGTAAGCATCACCGCTTTTGATAATCATCTCTGACTGCTTGCTGAAGCTTTTCCCGTATCGGTACTCCATGGCGTACTTCAGCTTTTCATAAACCGTGTTGTTGATTTTATCGAGATGTCTTGCCACCGTTGAACGGTCGACGCCCAATTTTTCAGCAATTTCTGTGGGGGTTATGTTCTGATACCAACGCATATTGACAATGGCCTTGTCATAGTCTGAAAGCTCGTTTTCAATTACCTTTTTCACTAACTGTCGCAGTTCATTTTTTCTGCTTCTCAGCACATATCCCTCAACGGTGTCGTCAATACTTCCTTGCCATCTGATGAACGCTTCTCTTGCGTTAATAAAATCTGCTGAACTGAAACTGTTACCCATTGTTTTTCCTGAATCCTCCTGAATGCGATAAATTTGCAAGCACAGACGAACATTTGTTCTGTTTATTATTTTAGGGAGAAATTCATATTTGTCAATATCAGGATAGTGTGCAGTTTCCTGTGTACGCAAAAAAGGACTGAGCTGAATGGGTGTATACAAAAAATTAGTCATTACTACACAGAGTATATTAAAGTTAATATAAGGTAGATCGTGTATAAGATATAATATATACTCAATTGGACTTGCTTTTTTTTGATAAATGGTATACAATAAGAGCAATATCCAATGAAGCCGCGTGCTTCAGTAAAATCTTAAGTAAAGGATGAAATCCAATATGGCAAAACAGGAAAAAAACGCTGCGGAGCTTTACCGTGAAGAAAGAAAAGCACGAATCGCCAAGGCAGCAAAAAAGAATCAGAAAAAGCAGAATAAGATTATTCTCACCAAAAAGAGCAAGGCTGCAATTGCAGTAATTGTTGTTCTTGCAATCGCTCTCGGTATCGGCGGCTTTGCAATCGGCAATTCAGGTATGCTCCTCAGAGGTAAGGTAGCTTTCACAGTAGGTGAGGAAAACGTTTCTCTCGCTGAATACAGCTACTACTACAACTCAAACTATCAGGAACAGTACGGCTACTCAGTTCAGTTTGACCAGTATTACGGTGCAGGTATGGGCGCAATGTACACGGGTTTTGACTGCGGGAAGACACCCGATGCTCAGGCTTATTCAGGCGAAATCGAAGGTATAGAAAATCCCACTTGGGCTGATTACTTCGATTATAATGCAAGACGTCAGATTCAGTATGCAAAGGCTGCAAAGCTTTATGCTGAAGAAAAGGGTATTGAGCTTACAGAAGAAGATTATGCAAGTATCGAAAGCTCAATTGAGTCAATCGAAACTCAGGCAAAGAGCGGCAAACAGCCCTATTCACTTGCAGCTTATCTCCGTCTTCTCTACGGCAAGGCTATGAATGTTTCTGCAATGAGAGACATCATCACTCAGCAGACACTCGATCAGAAGCTCAGCACAACAATGATGGACGAATACAAGGCTGAATACTCAGCTGAAGACGTTCTCAAGGTTTACAATAAAGATCTTACTGCTTACGGTGTTGTTTCACTGAGAAACTATGCGGTTGCTGCAGAAAAGGTTGAAGACAAAGAAAAAGAAACCTCAGCAGTTACAAAGGAAACAATGGCTGCTGCTAAAACTAAGGCTGAATCCTTTGCTTCAAAGGTAAACAGCGATGAAAGCTTCAAGGCTACAGCTTACGAATTTGAAAAGCTCGCAAAGAACGAAAAAGCTGATGAGCTTAAGACAAACGATTCACTTACTCTTCTCGCTGACCAAAGCTACAGCGCTCTTTCATCATCAGATGAAAAGTTCACTAAGTGGGCATTTGACAAGAACACAGCAGTCGGCTCAACATACATTGTTGAAAACGCAGATACAGGCTACACAGTTTATATGATGAGTGAACCTGTTCACACAGCTCCCGACGCAAAGACCTATGACGTAAGACATATCCTCGTTATGTTCCCCAAAACTGAGGAAAACAAGGAAGAAGAAAAGGAAGACAAGAAGGAAGAAATCGAAGTTGAACTTCTTGACGCATCAGCTTACGACGTAACCGTTGACATTGATGTTGACCTTGAAAAGACCGGCGACAAGGAAACCTACAAAAAGGCTCAGGATATCCTTAAGGAATACCTTGACGGCGACAAGACAGAAGCTGCTTTTGCAGAGCTTGCTAAGAAGTATTCAGAAGACGACAACGCTGAGCAGGGCGGCATTTACACAGGTGTTACAGAAGGCAGAATGGTTAAGGAATTCGAAAACTGGTCACTTGCAAAAGACAGAAAGTACGGCGATGTAGGTATCGTTGAAAGCACCTACGGTTACCATGTAATGTACCACGTTGGTGCAGAAACAACAACCTGGGAAGACGTAATCAAGACTGATCTTGCAACAGAAAAGTACAATGACTTTGCTGAAGATATCATCAAGAAGGACAATGTAAAAATTTCAAATGAAGATGCAGCTGTAATTGAACTTGCAAATGAAGAGCTTAACCGTTTCGCAAAGCTCCAGATCAGAAATTCACAGCAGCAGAGCACATACTAAGAAAAAAGCACCCTCTGGGTGCTTTTTCAGCTGAAATGCAACTCTTTATTATACAGTCGGAGCGAAGCGACCCGCATTTCAACTTTTAAATTTTAACTTTCAACTTTTGTGAGAAAGGTACATTATAATGCTTGAACTTGTAAACGAAACGCCCCTTTGGGAATATCTCAAGAAAACCGAAAAGCCAATCGTTCTTTACGGAATGGGCGACGGAGCCGATATGATAATCTCAGTAATGGAAGAAATGGGCATTGAATACAGTGATATTTTCGCAAGTGATGAGTTTGTCCGCGGACACTTCTTTCACGGAAAAAAGGTACTGAAGCTTAGTGAAGTAAAAGAAAAATACGAGGACTTCATAATTCTTATGACCTTTGCCGTTCACGACAGACCAACTCTTGACAGAATAAAAAAGCTCAGTGAGGAGTATGAATTCTACTCGCCCTGCGTGTCTATAATCGGAAGAGAGTATTTCACTCCTGATTTTCTTCGCTTGCATAACGACGAATTCAGAAAAGCCTATGAGCTTATGGCTGACGAAAAGTCAAAAAAGACCTACCTTGATGTGCTTCGATATAAGCTCAGCGGTAAGGTGAAATACCTCTTCAACTGTGAATCTGAAAAAGAAAAGCTCTATGATGAAATTCTCCACCTCAGTGAAGATGAAACCATTCTTGACCTCGGTGCTTATGACGGCGACACAATCAGAGAATTTCTCGGTGTAACAGGCGGAAAATACAAAAAAATTATCGCTTTTGAGCCTGACAGTAAGAACTTTAAAAAGCTTCGGAGAAAGTGCGAAAATCTCTCTGAAATTGACTTTTATAACCTTGGTGCGTGGGACAAAGAAGAAACACTTTACTTCAACAAAAAGGCCGCACGAGGCTCAAGAACAGAGAAAGAGGGCATACCCGTAGAATTCAGAAGTGTGGACAACACAGTAGTGGACAAGGTAACCTTCATTAAAATGGATATTGAGGGTGCTGAACTTCGTGCTTTAAACGGTGCAGAGCGTACTATTAAGGAAAATCTCCCGAAGCTTTATGTCTGCGCATACCACAGAGACGAGGATATGTACACTCTGCCGCTTAAAATTCACGAGCTTTCGCCCGACTATAAAATCTACTATCGCCATCATCCCTATGTCCCTGCGTGGGAAAGTAATTTTTACGCAATTTTTTGATTATATCTGTACAAATTCAAAAATATATGTTATAATGAACCCATAAAAGGAGGTTTTAAAAATGAAAAATCTTAAAAGAATCCTTGCAGTTGCACTTACCGTTATTCTTGTAATGACAGTATTTACAGCTTGTGTGAAGACTCCTGAAAAGCAGATCCTCGGTTCATGGAGAGACTCAACACAGACAATGGGCTATGAATTCAAGGAAAACAACGCAGTTACAATTACTTTCCTCGATATCACAGTACCTATTGTAAATCTTCCTTACAAGGGCACAGTTGAAGGTACATATCAGATTACCAAGAGAGACGACGGTAACCATTATGTAACCATCACTTACACTGTATTTGCTACAAGCATCACAAGAGATTATATGTTCAAGATTGACGGCAATGCCCTCACTCTTACAGATGTTTCTGACGGCAGCGTAACTGTTTATATGGCTTACGAAGATGCTCAGGGAACAGTTGCCTCAACAGATGCAGCTCAGTAAAAACAAAAAAACAGAAGGGGATATCGTCTGATATCCCTTTTTTGCTCGATATTTCCCGAACTCTGAAAGGAGAATGAATATGGCTAAAAGCACAAAGATTATTGCAATCATACTTTCCGTTCTTGTGGCGGGTGTCTGCGTTGCTGCAGGTATCAGCTCCGTGAGAAATAATGATAATCCTGACCTTCCCACAGTTTCAGACAGCACTGCCAAACCTACTGTCAGTGTCACCGAACCCACAACCGAGCCGAAAAAAGAGCTTTCTGAGCTTATTTTAGGCAAATGGACAGACAGTGCTCAGATGAGCGGCTTTGAATTTTTCTCAGACGGTACAGTTGAAATTACCTACGTTAACCTTACCGTACCTGTGATTAACATTCCCGTAAACGGCAAAACAAAGGGTACTTATAGTATTAGTGGAGATAAGCTTACAACCCGTTGTTCCATTTATTCTGCCACTATCGAATATAATTATAAGGTTCAGATTGAAGGAAATGAGCTTAAGCTGACTGACCTTGAAGAATTCGAAACCGCAACTTATATGAGAGCAACCGAAACGGCTGAAACCACAACAAAGGTCAAGGAGACTACTCTGCCCTCAACAAAAAACAACAGTGGTTATGACGATGAAATTATCGGCTCATGGGAAAATTCAAAGGGCGACAAGTATGAATTTGATTATGACGGTGAGCTTGAAGTAACTCTCAGCGGAAAAGAATATGACGGAATCTATCTTGCAGAGGACGGAAAAATTACCCTGCAGTACAAGAAAAACGGCAGCAAGGTTACTGAAAAATACACCTACACTGTAAGAAAGAATAACCTCACTTTAAAAGGTGAGAATGGTGAAATTCAGCTTGTACGAGAGGGTACAGACAACGCATCGGTATCAGTCAGCGAGGATGACCTTCTCGGCACCTGGCGTGACAGCGCTGATATGAGCGGTTTTCAGTTCAAGCCCGGCGGACTTTGTGAAATCACCTACGTGAATCTTACAATTCCCGTTGTGAATATTCCCATTAACGGCACATTCACCGGCTCATATGAAGTAAACGGAGACAGACTCACAATTACTGTTTCAATTTACGGCTCACCCATAAAGGATGTATATAAATTCTCTGTTTCGGGCAATACCCTTACTCTGAAAGGTATTGATAACGATAACATAATCACTCTTACTAAGCAGTAAAAGGAGTTAAAAATGACACAGGAAGAAAAAGTGCTGAAAGCTCTTGATGAGCTTAAAATCGAGTATAAGGTTATCCACCATGAGGCAGTCCACACAATTGAGGATATGGATGCTCTCGGTGTGTTCACAGACGGTGAGGTGTGCAAGAACCTCTTTTTGAGAAATGCCAACGGTAAAACCCATTATGTTGTTTCAATGATGAAGGATAAGCATCCTGACATTCAGAAGGATATCAGAACCCAGCTTGGCTGCTCAAGGCTCAGCTTCGGCTCAGACGAACGTCTTATGAAGCATATGGGACTTATGCCCGGTGCAGTTTCACCCTTCGGCATTCTCAATGACCCTGAAGCAGAGGTAAATGTCGTTCTTGACAGCGATCTGAAAACCTATGACGGTCTTATCGGCTTTCATCCCAACGACAATACAGCTTTTCTCTGGCTTAAGTTCGACGATCTTATAAAGTTCATCAAGTCAAGAGGTAACGACATTTACTATATTAATATCTGATTTTAAAGTTAAAAGTTGAAATGCGGGTCACTTCGTTTCGATTATAACTGACGAAGACCTGCATTTCTCTTTTTTTGACAGATCAAGCTAAATAGTTGCTACGCAACAGCTAAATAGCTCGCTTAGGCTCACAGCTAAATTTTGCAAAGGCAAAGCTAAATTAAATTCGCATTATAAGCTGACCGCAGGTCAATTTAGCTACGAAGTAATTTAGCTGACCGAAGGTCAATTTAGCTCGCAGAGCGAATTTAGCTGAAAAAAACTTCCTTTTCAAAAAAGGAAGTTTTTTTCTTGGAGAGAGTTTATAATAAAGAGGGAGAAAATCAAGCAATGTGAGTGATAGAAGCCTCTGTCTTTTTAGCTTCAATTTCTTTTTCGGGAATCCAGGAATGAATAATTTCGGGATGCTCGAAAATATAATCAAGACGCTTCATAAAGGGGATTGTTTCGCCAAAATCAAGCACTCTGTGGTCAAAAGCTATGCAAAGGGGGAGTGTCTGTCTTGCTTCTATAACCTTGTGACCGTGCTTTTCAACTACAAGAGGCTTATCGAGAATTGCACCTACAGAAATTGCACATACCTGAGGCGGAATAATTTCAAGAAGGGCATTTGCACCGGTCTGATTGAGATAAAGTGAACCAACGTTTGAAACGGTAATTGTGCCCTGCTCAATGTCTTTTGCAGTAAGTCTTTCTGATTCAGGAATTGAGTAGTAATCCTTCTTTTCTTTACCGGTCATATGCTTGATTTTATATTTACCGGTAAGTGAGCCGTAAAGACGGCAGGCAGTTCTGAAAAGCTTACCCTTTTTAAGACCGTTCAGGGTGTTTTCGATTGAAACTCTGTACATAACCTCGTCAAGGTCGGTCTTTTCCATTCTGCGTCTTACGTCGTTTACGTAATCAGTCATTTCTTCAAGGTTCTTGTTGTGGAAGCCCTTGAGGTTTACGGTCATCATCTTTCCGTTGGGGAGAATAGTAGGCATTGAAATGTTGATGTCCTCAAAGGTATCAATTCTGCCTCTGATAAGATGCTTGTTGTATTCTATATGTGAATTCATAATGGGAGCAGCCTTAAGGCCCTCAGTTATGACTTTAAGCATAAGTGTGTTAAAGGTAATCTTTTCGTCAGCCTCTCTGCTGATATTGATTTTCTTGAATTCCTTGTAAAAAGCTGTGACGTCGGGTTCATACATATAGCTTACGTGGGGGATGTTCTGCCATGAGTCTGTTGTCATAGCAGCTACAATTTTTCTCTGGATACCGAAGTGTTCTGTGTTTGTGATGTTCAATTGAACCAGCTCCTTTTCATTTTCATAGTTGTTTTTCAAATTCCAAAATGTATAAAATAATCACCAAAAAATGGCAATGTTAAACGCCGATTAATATTTCAAAAAAATTGCTTGAATTATTTTGAATCAAAACGGGTGAGCAGATTGTTTTCCGCTTTGTTCAATTCGACTATATATTATATGTACTTTTTTACGAATTTGCATAGAAAATGTAAACAAAATGTAAAATCGGATAAAGTTTATTTACAATTTTAAACAACTAAGTTAGTAGGTGTTTAAAATGCAACATACTGAACTGATATGTTGAAAAAAGAAGCTTTAAAAATGTAAAGATTTTTATCAACAAACAGTACATGAATGTCGAAATTAAAACAAAAAGCAACATTGTGTTGTAAATGCAAAATACCTCTTAAGTTAAATATAATGATAAAAAGTCATCCCGCTTAATCAGTCGGGATGACTTTTTGTGGGTATGACGGATTGGGTGAGGATGAAGACCTCTAAACGAATGGGAGAGTTTGGACACCAGAGGTACTGGAAACATATTGAGTATAAAATTGAAGAAATATGTTGACAAAGCAAAAAGTTTGTCAACGATTGTCAACACGGTTGTCAACACAAAAACCCTCTATTTATAAGGGTTCTGAGGGTTTTACATACAATAATACAATAAAAAAAGTAAAACTTTATAAAAAATAAAAGTAAAAATAATTATAGAAAACATTGTTTTTGTTGTATGTTGTTTACATTGGTTGCATTTAAAAGTGGGTTTGACCCTTCCACCGCAAGCGGTCCCCCTTCCCATGAAAGGGACGGCAAGTCTTGGCTCCCCTTTTAAGGGGAGCTGTCAGACCGAAAGTCTGACTGAGGGGTCATTTTGCATTCTGCATTTTGCATTTTGCATTCTGCATTAAAAAAAGCTCCCGAAGGAGCTTTTTTTAATACATTCCGCCGCCCTGTGCCATAGCCGCTGCTGCAGCTGCATCTGCGGCAGGGTCGGGGATATCTGCAATAAGTGATTCAGTTGTAAGAACCATTGAAGCTACGGAAGCTGCGTTCTGAAGTGCTGAACGTGTAACCTTTGTAGGGTCAAGAATGCCTGCTTCAGCCATATTCACATATTCTTCCTTAGCAAAGTTGAAGCCGTAACCGGTCTTGCCTGATGAAACAATTGCGTTTACAATTACGCTGCCTTCAAGACCTGCGTTCTTAGCAATCTGTCTTACGGGCTCTTCGAGAGCCTTGAGAACAATGCGAACGCCTGTCTTTTCGTCAGGATCTTCTGTCTCTTCGAGAAGAGCAGTAACTGCGGGAATTGAGTTAAGAAGTGCAACGCCGCCGCCAGCAACCATACCTTCTTCAACAGCTGCCTTTGTAGCAGCGAGAGCGTCATCAATGCGAAGCTTCTTTTCCTTCATTTCAGTTTCGGTAGCAGCACCAACCTTGATAACTGCAACACCGCCTGCAAGCTTAGCAAGTCTTTCCTGAAGCTTTTCTGTGTCGAATTCTGAGGTTGAAACCTCAATCTGACTCTTGATCTGGTTTACACGTGCCTTGATCTGATCCTTGTCACCGGCACCGTCAACGATTGTTGTTGTTTCCTTTGTAACAACAACCTGTCTTGCTGAACCGAGCATATCGGGTGTAGCTGTGTTGAGCTCAAGACCAAGGTCACTTGTAATAACCTGACCGCCGGTGAGAATAGCGATGTCCTGAAGCATTTCCTTTCTTCTGTCGCCGAAGCCGGGAGCCTTGACTGCAACGCAGGTGAATGTGCCTCTGAGCTTGTTTACAAGAAGAGTTGCAAGAGCTTCACCCTCAACGTCCTCTGCGATAATAACCAGCTTTCTGCCCATTTTGAGAACCTGCTCAAGAAGGGGGAGTACTTCCTGAATGTTGCTGATTTTTTTATCTGTAATAAGAATGGCTGCATCGTCGATAACAGCTTCCATCTTGTCTACATCTGTAGCCATATAGGGTGAAACGTAGCCACGGTCGAACTGCATACCTTCAACAACTTCCTTCATTGTTTCAGCAGTCTTTGATTCTTCAACAGTGATAACACCGTCGGTTGAAACGATTTCCATAGCCTCAGCAATAAGCTGACCTACTGATTCATCCGCTGATGAAATTGTAGCGATTCTTGCAATGTCAGCTGAGGTTGTAACGGGGCTTGAGTTAGCTTTAACTGTTTCAACTGCAGTATCAACTGCCTTTTTGATACCCTTTTTAACAACCATTGGATTAGCACCTGCTGCAACGTTTTTCATGCCCTCACGAACAAGAGCCTGAGCAAGGAGAGTAGCAGTTGTTGTGCCGTCACCTGCAACATCGTTTGTCTTTGTTGCAACCTCCTTAACAAGCTGAGCACCCATATTTTCAAAAGCATCCTCAAGCTCAATTTCCTTGGCAATTGTAACGCCGTCGTTTGTAATGAGGGGAGCACCGTACTTCTTGTCGATTACAACGTTTCTGCCCTTGGGACCGAGTGTGATTTTTACGGTATTACTTAATTTGTCAATACCGCTCTGAAGAGCTTTTCTTGCCTCTTCGCCGTAAATTACCTGTTTAGCCATGTGAAAACCTCCTTATTCTACAATTGCGAGAATATCGTTCTGGCGTACGATTGTGTATTCCTCGCCGTCAACTTTAACTTCTGTTCCTGCGTACTTGCCGGTGATAACCTTGTCACCAACAGATACAAACATCTTTACTTCCTTTCCGTCAACAAGTCCGCCGGGACCTACTGCGATAACCTCTGAAAACTGAGGCTTTTCCTGTGAAGCAGAGGTGAGAATAAAGCCGCTCTGAGTTGTTTCTTCAACTTCTGTGGGCTTCAGCACTACTCTGTCAAGAAGTGGTTTGATAGTCATAATTTATTCCTCCTGAAAAATATTTCATGTTCGACTGTGTTTTAGCACTCTATATCGCTGAGTGCTAATGACTATTTTAGTAACTTTTTTTATATAAGTCAAGTCTTTTTGAAAAATAAATGGAAAAATTTGTGATTATTTAATCTTGTAGCCTTACGGAATAATATAACAGGGTGACTTATATGAATAAAAGAGTAATTTTTATATATACATTTTTCGTCTGTTGCTTCTCAGTTCTGCTTTGCCGGGTGGTATGGCTGAACTTTTCTGCATATTCAGAAGCGGGTAAAGAAAGGAGCAGTCGTACTCTCACCGTTGGTGAAACAAGGGGCAAAATTTACGACAGATATTATAAACCGCTTGTGGAAAGTGAGGAACGTTTTTTGTCCGTGGTGATACCCTCTGCCGGCTCTTTGAATTTTATGAAAAATTATCTTACCGATGAAGAAATCAAAGAAAGAATTGACAAGGGCTTTCCTTTTATAATAGAAACAGACGAAAGAATCAACACCGAAATTGTCCGCACCTTTTCAGTACCTTTGAGGTATACGGAGAATCAGACTGCAGTTCACATTATAGGATATATCGACAGCGACAAAAAGGGCGTAAGCGGAATCGAAAAAGCCTTTGACAGTTTCCTTACGGAAAACTCAGGAAAGCTCACTGTTACCTTTGACTGTGACCGTACGGGCAGAATCCTTGCAGGAATGGACAAACGTATTGATGATATTAATTTTACGTCAAAAGCGGGGGTTGTACTGAGTATTGACAAGGATATTCAGAAAATTGCAGAAACAGCCCTTTCTGAAAGCAAAATTAAAAGCGGTACCGCAATTGTAATGAAAGCTCATACAGGTGAAATCCTCGCTCTTGCCAGCTATCCTACCTATAACCCCACAAGAATTGCCGATGCACTTAATGAAAATGATTCACCGCTTGTCAATAAGGCACTTTCAGCCTATTCTCCCGGCTCTGTATTCAAGCCTCTTGTGGCCGCTGCTGCCTTAGAACACGGAGTCTCACCCGATTTTTCTTATGAATGTACGGGTGAAATCAAAGTAGGGGACAGAACTTTCGCCTGTTATAATCATAATGCACACGGAAAAATAAATATGACCGAGGCACTGGAAGAGTCCTGCAATACCTACTTTGTGAATCTTATAATGAATACCGACGTGGAGTTGCTGATATCTCTTTGTGAAAAGTTGGGCATTACGGGTAATGTGAAGCTTGCATCAACTCTCATTTCGCAAAAAGGCGTATTGCCCGAAAGAGAAACCTTGAGCCTTAAAGGTGTGCTTGCAAACTTCTCATTCGGTCAGGGTGAATTGCTTATAACACCTATAAAAATGGCAGAAATCTATCATACGCTTGCAACAGGCAATTATCTTCCCTCAAAGCTCATAATGGGTCTTACAAACTATATGGGACTTATGACACCACAGAAGGATGCTATACCTCAGAAGCTTCTGTCTGACAAAACTGTTATTGAATTGAGAAGAATGCTGAAAAGTGTTGTGAAAAACGGAAAGGCTGATAAGGCATTTTCTTCACTTGTGTCACTTTCGGGAAAAACAGGCACGGCACAAAGCGGTGTTTATAAAAATGAAAAAGAAATTCTACGCACCTGGTTTTCAGGATTTTTTCCTTCGGATAACCCTAACTATATTGTAATAGTGTTGAACGAAAACGGAAAAGGCGGAAATACCGACTGTGCACCGGTTTTTAAAAAAATCTGTGAGGGAATAGTTACACGCTGATTGACAAACCTTTTTCACTTTGATATACTTTTAAGTAGAAAAACTACTTGAAAGAAGGCATTATAAATGAAAAAAGATGTAGTAATCGTAGGCGCAGGTCCTGCAGGAATTTTCACTGCCCTTGAAATGATAAAAAAAGGCTCAAAGAAAAGTATTCTCATAGCTGAAAAAGGTCAGAGCGTTGAAAAACGTCATTGCCCCAAGGATAAAACAAAGCAGTGCGTAAACTGCAAGCCCTACTGTCATATTACAACGGGATTTTCAGGTGCGGGTGCATTCTCTGACGGAAAGCTGTCACTTTGCTATGAGGTCGGCGGTGATCTGCCAAATCTCATCGGTGCTGAAAAGGCTCAGGAAACAATAGATTATACAGATAAAATTTATCTTGAATTCGGTGCTGATGAGCATATTGAGGGCGTTTCGAACACGGAAGAGGTAAAAAGAATCCGTATAAAAGCAATTCAGGCAGGTCTTAAGCTTGTTGACTGTCCTATTCGTCATATGGGTACGGAAAAGGCTCAGGATATATACTACGCAATTGAGCAGTACCTTATTAAAAACGGAGTGGAAATTCTCTTTGGCTATGAATGTAACAATATCATTCTTGAAAACGGCGAGTGTAAGGGTGTTATCTTAACAGATGTAAAAACGGGTAGCGAAACAATAGTTAATGCTGAGCATACCGTTGTTGCAACAGGCAGACGAGGTGCTGAATGGCTGGAGAGAATCTGTGCTGAGCACGATATTGCCCATCAGCCCGGCACGGTTGACATAGGCGTACGTGTGGAAGTAAGGAATGAGGTTATGGAAAAGGTAAACGAGGTTCTTTATGAATCAAAGCTCATCGGTTACCCTGCTCCTTTCAAAAACAAAGTGCGTACCTTCTGTCAGAATCCGGGCGGCTTTGTAAGTCAGGAGAATTACGACAACAATCTTGCTGTGGTAAACGGCCACTCCTATAAAGAGCTTAAGAGCAACAACACAAACCTTTCCATTCTCTGCTCCCATAATTTCAGCTATCCCTTCAACCAGCCCATTGCCTACGCTCAGAAGGTAGGCGAGCTGACAAATATGCTGGGTACGGGACATATTCTCGTTCAGCGCTTCGGTGACATTCTTGACGGTAAACGTACCTGGCCGAAGGAGCTTGCACAGAGCAATGTAAGACCTACACTTCCCGATGCGGTTGCAGGCGATATCACCGCCGCAATGCCCTACAGAGCAATGACCAACATTATCAATTTCATTAAGGCGATGGACCATGTTGTTGAAGGCTTTGCTTCCTATGAAACACTTCTCTATTCGCCCGAGCTGAAATTCTACAGTAACCGTGTAAAGATGGACGAGGATTTCAATACAAATGTAAAAGGTCTTTACTGTCTCGGAGACTCCTCGGGCTGGACACGCGGACTTATGATGGCATCTGTAATGGGCGTACTTATGGGCAGACGTCTCGTATAAGATTATTGCAAAACTATAAATCAGCAGAATCAACAAAAAAACTGTATTCTGCTCCTTCAGGAAAAACTGACATTATATCAACATATACCCCAAAAACACCACCTGATACAGATATCAAGTGGTGTTTTGAATAATCTCGTTGTACAAATTCAACAAAATTAAATTAATTTGTGGAAAACTATTGACATATAAATCAGATTCGTATATAATGAGGGTGCAATCAAAAAGAAAGGGGTGTTACCAATGTACTGTTTAGTTTAAACCGTACGATTTGATAATACTTGTAGAAAAAATAAAAAAGAAAGCGATTACTGAAAAAGATGTAATCATTATGCTCCCTTTGAAGTGTTAATCATAGGGCAGCACCCGAGAAGTAAAATATCAAGTCGTTACGAAGACGAAAATTTATATATAACTGATGAATTCAGATATAAGGAATATCTGAAAACAAAGGTAAGGAGAAAGCAGGTCAAAAGGTACCTGAATGAAAGAAAATACTGTTCAGAGCTTAAAATGAGATAATCGGTCGGATGTAGTGACCGATAAGCCGGACAGACGGAGAAAAATTTAAGCTGCTTTTTAAAAGCTTTCAAAGTTAAAGGAAACCCCAGAAGTCGTATCCCTGAAAGCTTAAAGATGAATAAAAGGGCATTATAGCTGAAAATAAACTTCACAAAAAGCCAATATGATTTAAAAAGATTCACGTAAAAAGAGGCTTAAAAGAAAAAACAGAATATTTTACCTATAACTAAAAAATACAAAATTAAAATACAGTTCCGGCAGGGCAGAGGTCTTGCCGGAATTTTTTTGAATGAAGTATCTTCCCATGAATATATTTTAATTGAAAAATGCCTCTTTTTATGGTATAATCAAACTATAGAAAAGAGGTGTTCAATTATGAAAAGCATTAAACCAGGCAGAGGACCGTCGTTTATGAGTGGCATCAGCAGTATTCTTGTTGCCTTGTTCGGCGTTGTATGGACGATAATTGCTGCAAGTATGGGCGGAGGTTTATTTTCACTGTTCGGCTTAATTTTTATCGCATATGCAGTTGTTCAGGCTGTATATAATTTCAAGAATGCCACAGGAAAAAACAGATATTCAGAGTTTGATATTACCGATGGAAACGAAGAAACGGATCCTTTCAATGAACGCTTTGGTTCTTCAGACAAAGCAAATGAATATAATTTCAGCTTGGAAACAGAAAGCAAATTCTGTCCTTACTGCGGAACAAGAGTTGAGGCAGATTTTGAGTTCTGCCATAAATGCGGAAAAAGGCTGCCATAAGGAGGCTTAAATATGGAGAAAAAGCTTAAAAGACAGAGAATAGTTATCCTGATACTTTCAGTCGCTCTCATTTACAGCTTTGTGCAGTTCAAGAGTTTCAAGGCAGAAACCGAGAACCGATTTAATAATCTCTCTCATCAGTATAACAATCTTAACAGCACGATTAGTTCAATTTATAACAACGTTGATGAAAAGCTGGAACAGCAGGCGAGTCTCATAACCTACTTTGATTTTAAGTACGGTGAGCTTGACAGCAAAAACCTTAAAGTTCCCGTAAGCGTAAAAATCATTCCCAAAACCGTAACGGATTATACCTCACTTACCCTTGATTTCGGTGAGAGAACCGTGGATATGAAAAAAGGGGACAAGATGGAATTCACTGCAGATTTTACCTCTGATTTGTTCCTGGGCGAAAGCAACCGGAAGGTAAAGCTCATTATAAAAGAAGGCAAGAACTCGCAGAGCGAAATGCTTGATTGGTACATAAGTTCACTGCATTCACAATATCTTCCGACCCTTAATGCCGCTTTTGTTTTTGACAAAACAGCTTATACCCCAGGAAACGGACTCAAAGTTGATGGCGACGTAATGTTCATAGGGGATATTACAGAGAGAGAGGAAAGTGAATTCACCGACATAAAACTTGTTTATAAAATAAACCGTGATATAGTTGAAGAATATAAAATTCCCGAAACAGCTTTTGAGAGTGCAGTTGACAGCATTTCGGTATATAAAACTTACGCTGATGTAAGAACAGGGGACACATTTGAACTCTATGCTGAAGCTGTTGACGAACACGGCTTTGTTCATAGAGTTACTGTGAAAAAGATTATTTATGTGACTGATGAAACATTCGAAAGAGAAACCCCAATTGACGGCGGTGAAATCATTCTCGACAAAGAAGGTAATATACTTTACGGCGGTAAAAAATAGAAATCGTACGGGCGTCCATCGGGCGTCCTTTTTGCGTTTGCAGATTTTCTTGTCGCCCTTGAAAGGGGAGATGTCAAAATCGCTACACGATTTTGACAGAGGGGTTATTTTACCTCTTGACAAAACAATGCAATAATAGTAAAATATCAAGGTAATATTATAAAAGCGATGACGAAGAATCACGTTTCTGTTTCTTCAAAAGAGATGAGGGTCCGTGGCTGAAAGACTTTCTTGAAGTGTATGGCAAAAATGTGTGCTGCTTCTGAGCTTCTGTCGAAAGAACAGACGTAATTCATGCGTTAAATGATTGAGAGTGGTGCTCTTGCACAATTCGGGTGGTACCGTGGATTTTTTCACCCCGAAGGTGTATGGCGCTATATTTTTTTATTATATAAAAAATAAATCCTGAAAGGAATTGATTAAAATGCAGTGGATGGGACTTAACGAAATAAGAGAAAAGTATCTCTCATTCTTTGAAAGCAAGGGACACTTAAGACTTCCCAGCTTTTCACTTGTACCCCAGGGCGACAAGAGTATCCTTCTTATTAATGCAGGTATGACACCGATGAAAAAGTACTTTACAGGTGAGGTTACCCCTCCCCGTAACAGAGTTACAACCTGCCAGAAGTGTATCCGTACACCCGATATTGAAAACGTAGGTAAAACAGCACGTCACGGCACATACTTTGAAATGCTGGGTAACTTCTCCTTCGGCGACTACTTCAAGAGAGAAGCAACTGCATGGGCTTGGGAATTCTTCACAAAGGTAATGGAAATTCCCGAAGAGCTTCTTTATGTAAGCGTTTATCTTGAAGACGATGAAGCTTATGACATCTGGACTAAAGAGGTTGGTGTTGACCCATCACATATGGTTCGCTTTGGTAAGGAAGATAACTTCTGGGAGCACGGTGCAGGTCCCTGCGGCCCTTGCTCAGAAATCTATTTCGACAGAGGCCCATCAAAGGGCTGCGGCAGTCCTGACTGTAAGGTAGGCTGCGAGTGTGACCGCTTTATTGAAGTATGGAACCTTGTTTTCACTCAGTTTGAAAACGACGGCAACAATAACTATACCCGTCTTGCTAATCCAAATATCGACACAGGTATGGGCCTTGAAAGACTTGCTTGCGTGATGCAGGATGTTGACAATCTCTTTGAGGTTGACACAGTGCAGAACATTATGAAGCACATCATCAAAATTGCAGGTATCAACTATCATGACGATGCAAATAAGGATGTTTCTCTGCGTGTTATCACCGACCATATAAGAAGTACAACCTTTATGGTAGGTGACGGTGTTACTCCTTCAAACAGCGGCAGAGGCTACGTGCTCAGAAGACTTCTCAGAAGAGCTGCAAGACACGGACGTCTTATCGGTATTGACAGACCCTTCCTTGCAGAGGTTTGCGACACAGTTATTGCTGAAAATGCAAACGCATATCCCAACCTTGTTGAAAAGAAGGATTACATCAAAAAGGTTATTGCAATGGAGGAAGAAAGCTTCTATAAGACTATCGACTCAGGTCTCGGCCTTCTTAACGAAATGATGGCAAAAGCTTCTGACGGTATTCTTTCAGGTGAAGACGCATTCAAGCTTCAGGACACCTACGGCTTCCCAATTGACCTTACAAAGGAAATCGCTGAGGAAAACAACCTTACAGTTGACGAAGCAAAATTCAGAGAGCTTGTTGAAGAGGCAAGACTTAAGGCTAAGAGTGCAAAGCGTGATGCAGCTGATTCCGACTGGAGAAACTCAGGCGTATCACTTAAAGATCTTCCTGCAACTGAATTTACAGGCTACAGCGAAAACAATACAGAGGCAGAAGTTCTTGCAATTGTAGCTGACGGCGAAAGAAAAGACTCAATTGAAGACGGTGAAGCAGCAACACTTATTCTTGACAGAACATCTTTCTATGCAGAAAGCGGCGGTCAGGTAGGCGACTGCGGTACAATTAAACTTGGTGACAGTACCTTTGAAGTTTCAAAGACTACTAAGGATGCTGACGGTGTAATTCTTCATAGCGGTGTGCTTTCAGGTGACTCAGTAAAGGTTGGCGACAGCGCAGTTACCGCTTACTGTGAAAAGGCACGTACTGCTACAATGAAAAACCACACTGCTGCACATCTTCTTCAGGCAGCTTTAAGAGAAGTCCTGGGCTCACACGTTGAACAGGCAGGTCAGCTTGTAGATAAGGATGCTATGCGCTTTGACTTTGTTCACTTCTCAGCTATGACAAAGGAAGAAATCGAGAAGGTTGAAAACAGAGTAAACGAAATTATTATGGATGCTCTTACCGTTGAAAACAGAGAGATGCCTATTGACGAAGCAAGAAAGCTGGGTGCAATGGCTCTCTTCGGTGAAAAGTACGGCGAGGTTGTACGTGTTGTAAAAGCAGGTGACTTCTCAATTGAGCTTTGCGGCGGTACACACGCAAAGAACACCGGTAACCTCGGTATGTTCAAAATCGTTTCAGAATCCTCTGTAGCATCAGGCGTAAGAAGAATTGAAGCTGTAACCGGCTTTAATGCTCTCAGCTTTGTAAGGGGCAACATTGAAACAATTACAGAGATAGCTTCAACTCTTAAGATTGCAAATGTAAAGGAAATCGTAACAAGAGCCGGAGCAATTATGACCGACCTTAAAGCTAAGGAAAAGGAAATCGAAAAGCTTTCAGGCGTAATTGCCAACATCAAAACTCAGTCAATGCTCGAAAATGCGGCTGAAGTTGGCTCACTTAAGGTTGTAACTGCTTTCCTTGAGGATACAACTGTTGACGAGCTTCGTAAAATGTGCGACCTCGTTAAGAGCAAGGGCGAAAACTATGTTGGCGTAATTGCAGGCGTACAGAAGGCTAAGGGCACAGGTAACATCTGTGTTTGCTGCGGTAAGGACGCAATTGCTGCAGGTGCACACAGCGGTAACATCGCAAGAGAAGTTGCAAAGAAAGCAGGCGGCAGCGGCGGCGGAAAGCCCGACAGTGCTATGGCTGGTGCAAAGGATATTGCAGCCCTTCCCGAAGCAGTGAAGAAAGCAACAGAAATTATCTCAGAAATGCTTAAATAAGCATAAAATAATGTTTGCCCGACAAGCTCTCTGTCCCTACAGATTTCCAAAAAGGAAAGTATAATAGCGGTGAACGACTGTCGGGAGTGAGAACGCAAGAACGAGTAAACAATAAAGCAGACGATTGACTCGCTTCGAGTACACCGCACACAAGCGGAACGATTTATCTCATTTCATAAAAGCCACAATATAAATCACTCAGCTACCGTTGCTTTGAGCAGCAGAGCTTTAAAATTGTCGATTAGTACAATCCGACCGATTGCAGAAAAGGTGAGCAGAAAACGGAGCTTAAAGAAATTCATTTTGCTCATATGAACGACAATTTTATGGTCTCGGAGTAGTGTGGATCAAAAGCGTGTTTTTGTTTACTTTTGTCACGCTTGACAAAAGTAAAAGCCATGCGGCTCGAGCAGATGAAGGTAAAATTTTCCTTTTGTGTAATTCTCAGGTTGATTGCTTTGCTTCCCGAATTAAAACTAACAATAAAGGAGAAATAACTATGGATTGTATTTTTTGTAAAATAGCTTCAGGCGAAATTCCCTCAACAAAGGTTTACGAGGACGACACCGTTGTAGCATTCAACGACCTTGAGCCTCAGGCTCCCGTGCATATTCTCATTATCCCCAAGATGCATATTGCTTCAGCAGATGAGATTAATGAGGGCAACAGTGCAGTTATAGCACACATCTTTGAGGTTGCGGCTTTAATCGCAAAAGAAAAAGGCCTTTCAAACGGCTGCCGTATTGTAAATAACTGCGGAAATGACGGCGGACAGACCGTAAAGCATCTTCATTTCCACCTTATGGGCGGCAGACAGTTCGGTTGGCCGGCAGGCTGATAAAAAAGCTTGGGCGACACCTCGTAAGGAAGTTAAGGCTTTTATCGGATCTTTTCCGCTTTGACATTGCGAAAAACCACCGTAATATGCATATACAGAATAAATAAAGGAAGTTTCAATATGAACAGAGAAATTTTTGTGCCTCTTCTGCCGTGGCTTATCGGCGGCTCAAGAATTGGCGGAACCTATAACACATACATCTCTTCAGTGGGAACAGACGGTGAAACGGGCTGCTTCGGAAAAAAGATTTTCAACTACAGAATATGGATTGAAAAAATTGAAGAAGAGGAATATCTCAAGGGTGCTTATTATTACGGTATGAACTGCTACGAAAGTCAGAATGAGGATGAAATCTTCACTGAAACCTTCCCTGTTACCGAAGAGGGCAGAGAGCAGGTAAAAGCATTCCTTGAAGAACAAAAGGAAAAATATTTTTCGATGTAAGAGAATTATCAGCCTCCATTGAGGGGGCTGATTTTTTATACTGAAAATCATCTGAAGGTTTATTCTTTATCAGCATAAGGATATTTTTCCAAAAAAAGTTTTTTTGAGAATAAATGAGAAAAAATGAGGAAACGTGAGATAAAAAGAGTAATTCAAATACGGAGCAAAAGACAGCACAGAATTTTGACGAAAAATGCAAAAAAACTGTTGACAATTGCGTAAATTTGGTCTATATTGTGTCTTATAATAATACTATGGCGTAGTGGCGCCAAATGAAATCGATCGAGTCTGAAATGCCTTGGGTACTTTCAGTAGGGAAAGGGGTTTATCAATGGAAGATAATGTAATCATTAAGCTTCAGAACATCTCGAAAAAATTCGATGATGATGTTATTCTTGACGACATCAGTCTGCTTATCAAAGATAAGGAATTTATGACTTTTCTCGGTCCGTCAGGTTGTGGAAAAACCACAACGCTCAGAATAATTGCAGGCTTTCTTGAAGCTGACAGCGGCCGTGTAATTTTTGAGGGTAAGGACATCAATAACCTACCTCCTCATAAAAGGCAGGTCAACACTATCTTTCAGCGATATGCACTGTTTCCGCATCTGAATGTTTATGAAAACATCGCCTTCGGTCTTCGCATAAAGAAGATGAAGGAAAAGGAAATCAGCAAAAAGGTTAAAGAAATGCTTGAGCTTGTTAACCTTTCAGGCTTTCAGAAGAGAGATATTTCCTCTCTTTCAGGCGGTCAGCAGCAGCGAGTTGCAATTGCACGTGCTCTTGCCGTTGAGCCCAGAGTGCTTCTTCTCGACGAGCCCTTAGGTGCTCTGGACTTAAAGCTTCGTAAGGATATGCAGGTTGAACTGAAGAACATTCAGAAGCGTCTCGGTATTACCTTTATTTACGTAACCCACGACCAGCAGGAGGCTCTTTCAATGAGTGACACCGTTGTTGTTATGAACGGCGGTAAGATTCAGCAGATAGGCACTCCCATAGATATCTATAATGAGCCGAAAAATGCCTTTGTGGCAGACTTTATCGGTGAAAGTAATATTCTCGACGGTGTAATGCTTGACGACTTCAAGGCTAAGTTTTCAGGTGCAGTTTTCCAATGTCTTGATAAGGGCTTTGCAGTTAATGAAAGCGTTGATATCGTTGTCCGTCCCGAGGACGTTGACGTTGTACCTATTGAAGAAGGTACAATCAGCGGCGTAATTACATCCAATACATTCAAGGGTGTCCACTTTGAAATGATTGTTGATATTGACAACTTCAAGTGGATGATTCAGACAACCGACTACTATCCCGTAGGAACAAGAATCGGTATTCAGATTGAACCCGATGCAATCCACGTTATGAAAAAGAGTGAATACTCAGGACTTTACGGTGACTACAGCTCATTCAGTGATGAAATTGAGCACCTTTCAGATGTTACGGTAGAGGAGGAATAATAATGAAAAAATCCTCACTCTCCAAAAAGCTCATCTCTGCACCGTATCTTGTGTGGGCGGCAATCTTTATTATTGTTCCTCTTATCTTTGTGCTTTATTATTCAGTAACCGATGCAAACGGAAACTTCTCACTGCAGTATATTGCAGATATCGGCAAGTACAAGGATATAATGCTCAATTCAATCTGGCTCGGCTTTGTTGCAACGGTAATAAGCCTTATTATGGCATATCCTCTTGCCTACATTATGGCTCGCAGCAAGGCCAATGTGCAAAGAACAATGATGATGCTCGTTATGCTTCCTATGTGGATGAATCTTCTCATAAGAACCTATTCAATGATGATTCTCATGCAGGATACGGGTATCATAAACAACGCACTTCAGGCACTCGGGCTTTCTCCGGTTCACATGATAAACACTCAGGGTGCAGTTGTTCTCGGTATGGTGTATAACTATATTCCTTATATGATTCTGCCGCTTTATTCAATTATGGCAAAGCTTGACTACAGCCTTGTTGAAGCAGCGCAGGACCTTGGCGCAAACAAGCTTACCGTTATAAAAAATGTTGTAATACCTCATT
>JAFWZS010000079.1 GCA_017522205.1 Clostridia bacterium | reverse complement strand
TATTTCTTTAAAATGTGAACTAACCGCACAATAATGCGTTAAAAGCCACCGATATGCGTCAGCATTATCGGTGGCTTTTGCCTTTTCTTGCACAATTATTTCGCATTTTAAAGTGCTTCGCAGTTTCGTAAGAACTGAAAAATTCTTGTATCGAAGTCTAAAATGCAGCAAGGCTGTCGCCTTGCGAGGCTTTCCCGCAAGATACAGGGATTTTTGTTCGAGAAACAAATACTGCCTTATGGGGTGCCGGCGAAGAAGGGAGCTTTTTTAAAAGTGGAAAGTTGAAAGTTAAAAGTTGAAATAAGGGTCGCTTCGCTCCGATTATATCCGCCTTTACAAACTCAAGACGGACAGTTTCTTTCCGCCCAGTCAGATTGACACCGTAGGGGCGACCATTGGTCGTCCGATTAAAATCTACTCCTTCCCCTCAACGAACAAACTCACTCTGCGGAATACACCTTTATATTTACTGAAGTGTAAAGTCGCGACCTCATTTCCACTTTCAACTTTTAACTTTCAACTTTATAGTGGGACGTTTGACACAGAGCAAAAATACCGCTATAATTAAACTATAATCTTTAAAGGAGTGATTTTAATGGGAATAATTGAAAATATCTACCGTACAAAGGTTTTTGCCCGTTGCGACGATAAGGGTACTGCTTACTACTTTTCAGCAAAGGATTTTGAGGGGCTTAACAGTATGCCCTATTCATTCCTTTCCTCAAAGGGTGACACACTCAAAGGCAATTTCTATTACTACGAAAACCCCATAAAAAACCGTATCGTTGTTTTTGACCACGGCTTTGGCGGCGGCCATCTGTCATATATGAAAGAAATTGAAATGCTCTGCCGTAACGGCTTTCTTGTTTTCTCCTATGACCATACAGGCTGTATGGAGTCAGAGGGCAAAAGTGCAAACGGTCTCGGTCAGTCACTTGCCGACCTTAACGACTGCATAACTGCTCTCAAAAAGGAAGAAAAGCTTCAGGGCTACGATTTTTCCGTTATGGGGCACAGCTGGGGCGGTTTTTCAACTCTCAACATTTCTGCTCTGCACCCCGATATAAGCCATATTATTGTGCTTTCGGGCTTCGTTTCCGTTGAGGTTATGTTTTCGCAGTTTCTGCCATCAGCTCTGAGCTTTCTTGCAAAGCCGCTTCTTAAGGTTGAGAAAAAGTTTAACCCTGAAAGCCTTAAGCATAACGCAGTGGAAACGCTCAGAAACACCAAGGCAAAGGTGCTTCTCATTTACTCCGACAACGACCCTGCAGTAAAAAAAGAAGTGCACTTTGATGCACTGCAGAAGGGTCTTGCAGACAAGGAAAACATTAAGCTTATTCTTGTTTCAGGAAAGGCTCACAACCCCAACTACACCGAAAATGCAGTTAAGCTCCTTGGTGAATACACTGCTTCACTTATGCAGAAGAACAAGAAGAAGGAGCTTCAGACAGCTGAAGAGAAAAAGGCATTCGTAGACTCTTTTGACTGGGACAAGATGACTGAGCAGGATGAAAAAATCTGGAGTGAAATTATAGAAATGCTGAAAAGCTGACGCTTATTACAAAGTTAAAAGTGGAAAATTGAAAGTTGAAATAAACCCTTCCACCGCTAAAGCGGTCCCCCTTCCCTTTCAGGGACGGCAAGGCTAAGGTTATATGATTTTAACGCTTCGCTCCGATTATATCCGCCTTTACAAACTTAAGACGGATAAATTCATTCCTCCCAATCAGAATGAAGCCGTAGGGGCTGCCATCGGCAGTCCGCATTACAATCTACTCTTTCCCCTCAACAAACAATCTCACTCTGCGAAATATATCTTTAAATCTTCCAAAGTGTAAAGTCGCGACTGCATTTCCACTTTCAACTTTTAACTTTCAACTTTATAAAAGAAAAACGCCCTCATGGGGCGTTTTCTTTTATTTGATTTCATCGATTGTAACTGTTTTGAATTCGTGCTTTGAAAGAATGTCTGCAACTTTTTCAGCTTCGCCAACCTGAAGCACCATAAGTGCCTCACCGCTGTTGCTTGAGAAAACTGAGTACATATATTCAATGCCGATGTTTTCTTCAGAGAGAGCTTCAAGAAGGCTGTTAAGTCCGCCGGGTCTGTCGGGAACTGCAACGGCAATTACGGGAGTCATAGCCATAATAAAGCCGTTTTCAAGAAGAACCGCTGAAGCCTTCTGTGCGTCTGCAGGAATAAGTCTGAGCACACCGTAGTCTGCAGTTTCTGCAATATTGATTGCACGAAGGTCAACACCGTTATCTGAAAGCACCTTAGTGATGTTTGAAAGCTGACCTGCTCTGTTTTCAAGGAAAACTGAAATCTGTGTAACGTTCATTGTCATTTCCTCCTTTAAGTCGTTGTCTTATATTTTTCTCTTGTCGATAATTCTTACTGCCTTGCCTTCACTTCTTGCGATTGACTTAGGATCAACAAGACGAACCTTAGCATAAATACCAAGCATTGCCTTAAGAGCTGAAACAAGGTTCTTTTCCATCTCTGTAATCTTACCGAGTGAGTCGGAGAAGATTTCAGGTGTCATTTCAACAAGCACCTCAAGAGTATCGCTGTTGTTTACACGGTCAACGATAATCTGATAGTTTGCGGGATAGCCGTTTTCAAGAAGAACTGCTTCAATCTGTGACGGGAATACATTTACACCCTTAACAATAAGCATATCGTCGCTTCTGCCCATAGGCTTCTTCATCTTGATAAGAGTACGGCCGCAGGAGCATTTTTCTCTTGTAAGAATTGTGATATCCTTTGTACGGTATCTGAGAAGGGGAAAGGCTTCCTTTGTAATTGATGTGAACACAAGCTCACCCTTACTGCCTTCAGGAAGAACCTCGCCTGTGTCGGGGTCAATAATTTCAGCTACAAAGTGGTCCTCGTTAATGTGCATACCGGTCTGCTCTTCACATTCAAATGCTACGCCCGGGCCGCTTGTTTCTGTAAGGCCGTAAATATCGTAGGCCTTGATGCCCAGATTCTTTTCAATGTCACGGCGCATTTCTTCACTCCACGCCTCTGCACCGAAGATACCTGCCTTAAGCTTGATTTTATCGCTGAGTCCTCTTTCGTGGATGCTTTCTGCAAGATAAGCAGCGTAAGAGGGTGTGCAGCAAAGGATTGTAGCTTCAAGGTCTGTCATAAACTGAAGCTGACGGTCTGTGTTACCTGATGACATGGGAAGTGTAAGACATCCTACCTTATGGCTGCCGCCGTTAAGTCCGGGACCGCCTGTAAAAAGACCGTAGCCGTAAGCTACCTGACAAACGTCCTTGTTTGTACCGCCTGCAGCAACAATTGCTCTTGCACAGCAGTCCTCCCAAAGGTCAACGTCGTGCTGGGTATAGAAAGCAACAACTCTCTTACCTGTTGTACCTGAGGTTGACTGAATTCTTACGCAGTCTTCAAGGGGCTTGCCCTTAAGGCCATAGGGATAAGCATCTCTAAGGTCGTCCTTTGTAAGGAAGGGCAGCTTGTGAAGGTCGTCGATGCTCTTAATGTCGTCGATGGTAACGCCGTGGTCTTCCATCTTTTTACGATAGTAAGGAACATTCTCCCAAACGTGTTTCATCTGCTTCATGAAGCGTTCATTCTGAAGAGCTTTCATCTCTTCTCGTGACATACACTCCATTTCTTTCTGATAATAATTTGCCATTTTAATCTACTCCTTCTTTAAGCGGACAAGGTCGGTATTTATGCTTTGCCGAGATTGAAGGCTTTTTTATTAAGTTCAAGAAATTTTGCGGGAACGCTTTTTTGGATGGCGTCCATCCATTCTTCATCAGTGAAGTCAAAGTACTTTGAAATTCTGCCGAGAAGAACAAGGTTTACTGCCTTTGATGTGCCTGCCTCTTCTGCAAGGCTGAGTGCGTCAAAGGCTTCTATGTTAATTCCCATATCTGCGATTTTTGTGCTGAGATTTTCGGGATATTCTGCTGCGCCTGTAATTACGGGCATGGGATTTATCTGCTGAGTGTTGGTTACGATTGTGCCGCCTTTTTTAAGGTATTCTACCCAGCGTGCAGCTTCAAGAATTTCAAAGGAGATAATGAAATCTGCCTCGCCCTTATCAACAACGGGTGAATAAACCTTTTCGCCGTATCTTACATAGGTTACAACACTGCCGCCTCTCTGGCTCATGCCGTGTACTTCGCTTACCTTTACATCGTAGCCCTTAGTAAGAAGGAGTCTGCCGAGAAGCTTACTTGCAAGAAGTGTACCCTGACCGCCCACACCGACAATCATAATATTCTTTGTTTTCATGCTGTAACCTCCTTCTTTTCAATTGCGCCCACCTTGCAAAGCTGTGAGCATACGCCGCAGCCTGTGCAGAGAGTTGAGTCAATCTGGGCCTTGCCGCCAACCATACTGATAGCAGGACAGCCGATTTTCATACAAGCCTTACAGCCAACGCACTTGTCACTTTCAACCTTTGTAGCACCTGCGTGCTTAACATACTTAAGAAGAGCACACGGTCTTCTTGAAATAATAACTGAAGGCTCGTCGGTTGCTGTTTCCTCCCTGATTGCCTTTTCTGTTTCGGCAAGGTCATAGGGGTCAACAACCGTAACTCTCTTTATGCCTACTGCCTTGCAGAGAGTTTCAAGGTCAATTTTTGCGGCCGGGTCACCCTTAAGGTTAAGTCCTGTTGTGGGATTCTGCTGGTGGCCTGTCATACCTGTAATTGAGTTATCAAGGATAATAACAGTTGAAGCTGAATCGTTATATGCAATATTGATAAGGCCTGTAACGCCTGAGTGCATAAAGGTTGAGTCGCCGATTACGCAAACAGCCTTTTTGCCGCCGCTTGCCTTGTTGAAGCCGTGAAGACCTGAAACGGAAGCGCCCATACAGATTGTTGTGTCAATTGCTGCAAGAGGTGCAACTGCACCGAGAGTATAGCAGCCGATGTCGCCCATAACAGTAAGCTTATTCTTTTTGAGTGTGTAGAAAAGTCCTCTGTGGGGACAGCCTGCACACATTACGGGAGGTCTTACGGGAATTGCTTCCTGAAGCTTATCGTATTCGTTAACAGCCATACTGAGCTTTTCTGCAACAAGGTTCTGGCTGAATTCACCGATATTGCTGAAAATCTCCTTACCGACAGCCTTTACACCGATTGAAAGACAGTGGTTCTGAATAACACCGTCAAGCTCCTCAACAACAATAACTCTGTCAACGCTCTTTGCAAAGCTCTTGATTTTTTCTACGGGCATGGGGTTAATCATGCCAAGCTTAAGAACGCTGTACTTGTCACCGAAAACCTCTTTTACATACTGATAGCTTGTGGATGAGGTAATAATACCGATACTGCTGTCGGTGCCCTTTTCTATTCTGTTGATTTCGCTTGTTTCAGCAAAATCAATAAGTGCCTTTGTTCTTTCTTCAACAATGGGGTGACGCTTCTTTGCGTTACCGGGCATCATTATGTATTTTCCGCCATCTTTTTCATAGGGCTTGTCCTCGGGAAGAACTCTTTCGCTCTCCTCAACAATGCTCTGTGAGTGTGCAACTCTTGTGCACATTTTAATAAGAACAGCTGTGTCGAATTTTTCTGAAATTTCGTAGCCGAGCTTTGTGAATTCAATTGCTTCAGCTGAATCTGAGGGCTCAAGCATAGGCATTTTGGCAGCAATTGCATAGTGTCTTGAATCCTGCTCGTTCTGTGATGAGTGCATTCCTGCGTCGTCTGCAACGGCAATAAGCATACCTGCGTTTACGCCTGTGTATGAAATTGTGAAAAGAGGGTCTGCTGCAACGTTAAGACCAACGTGCTTCATTCCGCAAAAGCTTCTTTTACCTGCAAGGCAGGCACCGAAAGCACTTTCCATGGCAACCTTTTCGTTGGGCGCCCATTCAGCGTAGATTTCACCGTACTTTGCGGCATACTCAGTAATCTCTGTACTGGGTGTACCGGGATAGCTTGAAACGAATGAACAGCCTGCCTCATAAAGTCCACGGGCAAGCGCCTCATTTCCGAGCATAAGTTTTTTCATTTTATAAACCAACTCCTTAATTCCTCTGTTTTACAATTCTTTTGTTTTAATATCAATCATCAATTGCTGTTTTAACCGTAACGGTAACCGTTTTATCGTAGCAGGAGAAGATTTCATCAACCTTTTCCTTTTCAGGCGGCTTTGAAACAAGTGAAACTACGGGAACGAT
Organism: Clostridia bacterium; assembly: GCA_017522205.1. GTDB lineage: Bacteria > Bacillota > Clostridia > Oscillospirales > Acutalibacteraceae > UBA6857. The sequence continues at coordinate 78,044 of JAFWZS010000079.1, read as the reverse complement.
TATAAGTCCCATAATCATACAGAAAGCGCCTGCGTTAATAGGTGAGCGAAGAATTGCAGGGAAAAATTCCTTAAGCGGTGAGATAATTGCTACCATAAACACGCTTGAGAAAATGAAGCTTACCCAGCATGAAAGCTTTGTAGCCTTTTTCCAATATAATCCGTAAAGGAAGGGAGCAAGGAAAGCACCTGCAAGTGCGCCCCATGAAACACCCATAAGCTGTGCGATAAAGGTTACGCTTGATTTGTACTGCACAATAGCAAGAACAACAGAAATTCCGATGAAAACAATAATAAGTATTCTCATAATGAGAAGCTGTCTTTTTTCATCCATTCTTATTTTAAGACTATCTTTCAAAAAGTCAAGAGTTAATGTTGAACTTGAGGTAAGAACAAGGGAAGAAAGTGTGCTCATTGATGCTGAAAGAACAAGAATAATTACAATTGCAATAAGAATTGTGGGAAGACCTGAAAGCATTGTGGGAACAACTGAGTCATAGCCGTTTGCCGCAATGTCAATTTTGTCTGAGTAAAGTCTGCCGAAGCCGCCGAGGAAGTAGCAGCCGCCTGCAACAACCATAGCGAAAAGTGTGGAGATAATCATACCCTTATTGATAGCCTTTTCGTTTTTGATTGCGTAGAACTTCTGAACCATCTGAGGAAGTCCCCATGTGCCGAGAGAGGTAAGAAGCACAACGCCTAAAAGATTTACGGGATCGGGGCCGAAGAATGAAGCAAACACACCCGGTGTATCGCTGACAGCAGGGTCGCTTACCTTTCCGAGAGCATCAAGTGCCTGAAGGAAACCGCCGTTGCTTTTAAGCACTGCATAAATTACTGCAGCAATACCGAAGAGCATAATGATACCCTGAATGAAGTCGTTGATTGCCGTTGCCATATAACCGCCTGCGATTACATATACGCAGGTAAGCACAGCCATAACAATTACGCAGATTGAATAGTCAATATCAAACGCCATACCGAAGAGACGGCTGAGACCGTTATAAAGTGAAGCTGTGTAAGGAATAAGAAAAATGAATATAATCACCGAGGAAGCAAGTTTAAGACTTTTGCTGTCATAACGTTCAGAGAAAAACTGAGGCATTGTTGCCGATTTAAGGTGCTGAGTCATAACTCTTGTACGTCTGCCTAAAATTGCCCAGGCGAGAAGCGAGCCCAAAAGTGCATTACCTATGCCTGCCCAGGTTGCAGCCACACCGTATTTCCAGCCGAACTGACCTGCGTAGCCTACAAAAACAACTGCCGAGAAATAAGATGTGCCGTAAGCGAAGGCTGTAAGCCAGGGGCCTACACTTCTGCCGCCGAGAACAAAGCCGTTTACGTCGGTTGCATTTTTTCTGCAATAAAAGCCAACACCGAGCATTACAGCGAAAAATACTACTAACATTGAAGCTTTAATTAACATATCCATTTTGCATTACTCCTTTTTTAAAGTTGAAAGTTGAGAGTTGAAAGTTGAAATGTGGGGAGCAAAGCTCCGATTGTATCCACCTACGTAAGTTTAAGGAGTTAAATCCTACCTGCCAAATCAGATAGATAAAATATGCCGTCCCTTTAGGGAAGGTGGCACACGCAGTGTGTCGGAAGGGGCTACAATCAACTCTTTACCCTTGACAAACAAACTCACTCTGCGGAATATTGCTATAAGGTTATCAAAGCATAAATCCGCGACCGCATTTCCACTTTAAACTTTTAACTTTTATCTTTCAAATAAATATCGCCTACGCGATATTTATTTGATCTGCGCTTCTACAAGGCTGCCCTGACAGTACTTCCTGCGAAGAACGGGCTTTTCAATTTTGCCTGTGGGATTTCTGGGTACCTTTTCAAATACAATCTTTCTTGGACGCTTGTAACGGGGAAGCTCCTTGCAGAATTCGTTGATTTCCTCCTCTGTACAGCTTACGCCGTCCTTAAGCTCAATAATTGCAAGGGTCTTTTCACCGAGACGTTCATCGGGAATACCGATAACTGCAACATCCTTGATTTTTTCGTGCTTACGAAGAGCATCTTCAATCTGTACGGGATAAATATTTTCACCGCCTGAGATAACAACGTCTTTTTTACGGTCAACAAGGTAAATGAAGCCGTCTTCGTCTTCTCTACCCATATCGCCTGTGTAAAGCCAGCCGTTTTTGAGAACTTCATTTGAGGCCTCTTCGTTTTTGTAGTAGCAAAGCATTACGCCGGGGCCCTTGACAATAAGCTCACCGATGTCGCCCTGAGGTACTTCGTTACCTTTTTCGTCAACAATTTTTGCTTCCCAGAGGTAACCGGGCTTACCGATTGCGCCAACCTTGTGGATGTTTTCAACACCGAGATGTACACAGCCGGGGCCGATTGATTCGGAAAGGCCGTAGTTGGTGTCGTACTGATGAGTGGGGAAAATGTTCATCCAACGCTTGATAAGGCTGGGAGGAACGGGCTGAGCACCGATATGCATAAGTCTCCACTGTGAAAGTAGATAATCGTCAAGGTTTACCTTTCCGCTTTCAATTGCGTCAAGCAAATCCTGCGCCCAGGGTACAAGAAGCCACACGATTGTGCATTTTTCTTCCGTTACTGTGCGGAGAATCCATTCGGGCTTTACGCCACGGAGAAGAACTGCCTTGCTGCCTGAAAGAAGGCTGCCGAACCAGTGCATTTTTGCACCTGTGTGGTAAAGAGGAGGAATGCAGAGGAAAACGTCGTCCTCAGTCTGTCCGTGGTGGTTCTGCTCTGTCTGACAAGATGCAACGAGAGCTCTGTGGTTATGTAAAATCGCCTTGGGAAAACCTGTTGTACCTGAGGAGAAGTAAATTGCTGCGTGGTCATCTTCCGTAAGCATAACGGGAGGAGCAATTGATGAGCAGTAGTTCATCATCGCACAGCAGTCCTCACTGTAAGAAGGGCCGTCCTTACCGACATAGAACATTGTCTTTACATTTGGTACGTCGTTTACGATTGAGTCGATTCGTTCAATGAATTCCTTGCCGAAAATAAGCACTTCACAATCGGCAAGCTCGAGACAGTACTTGATTTCGTCCCCTGAATAACGGAAGTTCATAGGTACTGCGATGCAGCCTGCCTTAAGAATACCGAAGTAAAGAGGAAGCCATTCAAGGGAGTTCATAAGAAGAATTGCAACCTTTGTGCCTCTTTTGAAGCCACGGCTTAAAAGAAGGTTTGCAAAGCGGTTTGCACGTCTGTCAAAACTCTTCCAGGTCATTTCACGGCGGTAGGGTGTGCCTGCGTTAGCGCTTTCAATAAGACTTGCCTCTCTCCAGGTTACTGCGCTGTCACGCTCCTCTGAGGGATTGACCTCAACAAGAGCAATTTCTGCACCCTTAAGTCGTGCGTTGCGTTCAAGAAAATCTGTAATTACCATTTTTTGTCTCCTTTAATTTATGTTGATGAAATATAATACGTAACCGTTTTACTGAAAGTGGAAAGTTAAAAGTTGAAAGTTGAAATGCGGGGAGCAAAGCTCCGATTATATCCGCCTTCATAAATAGAAATCGGACAAATTCATTCCGCCCAATCAGATTGTTGCCGTAGGGGCTGCCACCGGCAGTCCGATTACAATCTACACTTTACCCTTAATCAACAAACTCACTCTGCGGAATATATTTTCAATTTTTCGAAGTTTAAATTCGCGACCTTATTTCAACTTTTAACTTTCCACTTTCAACTTTACAAAACAAAAGCCTCTGCTTTTGTTTTGTAAAAGCAGAGGGCGAGAATTATCCCGTGGTACCACCTCAATTATTGCCCTTAGGCAATCTCTCAGGAAAAGCTGTATCGGGCATACCCGGTTTCGCCTACTATAGGTTCAGCAAAACTGCTCAGAAAGGTAATTCGCACAAAGGGCTTTTCTCCGTCTTGCACCACCCGACGGCTCTCTTTGGAAGTTCCCGATGTACTACTGAATTTCGTCATAGCGTTGGTTTTTATTGAATATGTTCCGTATTTTATCACTTTAAAGTGTAAATGTCAATAGATTTTTGCAATTTATTTCTTTAAAGTGTAAAAATATTTTCGTTTGACTGTTTAACTTGTTTATGGTATTATTAAATTCAGAATGATACCACTCTTTAAACGAGCTTGAAAGGTGTGAGCCAAAATAAAAAAGAACCCTTCTCCTTTACTTGACGAAATAAAAATACATGAATATAAAATAAATCATGGCAAACAGGTGTTTATTTCTTTTAAAAATCCTATTGAAAAATCTAAAATCATTATAGCTGTTATTGCCATAACAGTTCTGATAACTGCTTTATTTTTAACCGACATCTCTGACATTAAAGACACCAACGGCGCAGACGATTTTTTATTGAGCCAGATTTCATTGAACGATATCATCAATAATTCCGTAACTTCGTCAGAATACTTTTCATCATTTAAAAATTCGGGAAACTCCAGTTTTGTAACTGATGTATATAGAGATAAAGATTATGATATTATACAATACTCTGCAAAAAAGAAAAGCGGAACCTCTGTTATCAGCGCAACACATACAAACAAAAACGCAGTAATATTCAGGCTTGATAATAAAGTCGTTTCAGGCAACTGCCGAATAATTGTAACGGTAAACAATGAATACTATGACGAGTTTGAATTAAACTGTAGTGATGAAATCACACTGACCGACATCGCAAATAAAACCATCTATGTGATTATGGGCTGCGAAAGCACAGACTTTGAGCTTGAACTTCACAGAGAAATAATATAATAAATTTGTTTATTTCAAGCACCTGATAAAATGACAGACAGATATATAGTTTTTGACGTTGAAACACCCAACTCAAGAAATAACCGTATGAGTGCAATCGGTATAAGTATAATTGAAAACGGAAAAATTACCGATGAGTTTTACTCCCTCGTGAACCCCGAGCAGGAATTCGATTACTTCAACATAAAGCTGACGGGAATAACCCCTGAAATGGCTGAAGAAGCTCCCACCTTTCCCGAAGTGTGGGAGAAAATCGGCAGTATAATGGAAAGCGGTATTCTTATTGCCCACAACGCTCCCTTTGATATGGGCGTACTGCAGAAGTGCCTTGACTTTTACGGCATAGAAACGAAGTCCTCCTTCCCCTATGCCTGCACCTGCAGAATGGCAAAAAAGTGTATGCCCTCATTAAAAAGCCACCGACTCAATAACCTTTGCGATTATCTGGGCATTGACCTTGACCACCACCATGCAGGCAGCGACAGCACAGCTGCAGCAGAGATTCTCCTTTTCCTTATGGATAACGGAATTGAGCCGAGGGAGTTTGTTAAGATAAAAGAGTTGAAAGTTAAAAGTTGAAAGTTGAAATGTGGTCGCGTCTTTATGTTTTTGCAACCTTATAGTGATATTCCGCAGAGTGAGTTTGTTGGTTAAGGGTAACGTGTAAATTGTAATCGGACGACCAATGGTCGCCCCTACGGTTCATTTGTCATTCCGAGGTTTATCGAGGAATCTTTCAGCCCTCTTTAAGCTTCTTCACTGTGTTCAGAATGACAACCTTACGACGTCGTCAGTTATTTTGCATTTTGAATTTTGCATTTTGCATTTAAAAATTCTTGACATCTCCTTTTTTCGGTGCTATACTGTTTTTGCAACTGAATATTACTGGGGGTGCTGATTTTTCGGCTGAGATTATACCCATAACCTGATTCGGATAATACCGACGTAGGCTAAGTAGTTAAAACGGTCAATTTTACCACCCTCTTTTTAAGGGTGGTTTTTATATTTTATCCCGGGAAAATATAAGAAAGGACCTCTTCCGGCAATATTGAGTTACAAAGAAAACTAAAATTCTGAAAGGTTGTGCATTATTATGACAGCAAGCGTAGCAATTCAGGTGCTTCCTGAAACCAATGACACCGACGAACTCATCCGTATTGTAGACGAGGTTATTGCATATATAGCCTCAACGGGATATAACTATTACGTAGGCCCCTTTGAAACAACAATCGAGGGCGACAGCTACGATGAGCTTATGGAAATTGTGAAGAACTGCCAGAAGGTTGCAATAGAGGCAGGTTGTCCCTCAGTTTCAGCTTATGTGAAAATCTGCTACAAGCCGGAAGGCGGTGTGCTTACCATTGACAAAAAAGTTTCAAAGCATCACAAATAAAATTGCGCCTTTTGTATCAATAGGAATTTTTCTTTGTCTGTGGCTCTTTCTTTCTGAGGGCGGATTTATACCCAAATATATGCTGCCCTCACCCATTGAGGTGGGAGAAGCTTTTGTAAAAGACTTTCCTCTTCTTATGGAGCATCTCAGAGTTACTTTAAAAGAGGCGATTTACGGTCTTTTAATCGGCACGGGACTTGCATTTGTCTTTGCCGTGCTTATGGACAGATTTGAATTTCTTTATAAGGCGTTTTACCCCATACTCGTCATAACCCAGACTATACCGACAATCGCAATTGCGCCTTTGCTGGTACTTTGGATGGGCTTTTCCATTGCACCCAAAATCACCCTCGTTGTGCTCACTACCTTTTTCCCCATAACCATATCTCTTCTCGACGGCTTCAAAAGTGCCGATGAGGATGCTGTGGGATTAATCAGAAGCATGGGCGGCAACAGAGTTACCGTTTTCCGCCACATCAAGCTTCCCTCAGCTATGGAGCAGTTTTTTTCGGGGCTTAAGGTTTCCGCATCTTATGCAGTTGTGGGTGCCGTTGTTTCCGAGTGGCTTGGCGGCTTTGAGGGCCTTGGTGTATATATGACGAGAGTTAAAAAGGCGTATGCTTTTGATAAAATGTTTGCTGTTATTATCCTTATTTCTGCAGTGTCACTTCTGCTTATGGCATTTGTGGCTCTGCTCAGATTCCTTGCACTTCCTCATAAAAGGAAACCCATAAGAAAGGATAATATTATGAAAAAGACAATTGCTATAGTTATTGCCCTTGTACTCGTGTTCGGACTTGTTGCCTGCGGTGAAAGAATTAAAAACAGTGAAAACAGCTCTGAAATCACCCTTTGCCTTGACTGGACACCCAACACAAACCACACCGGTTTTTTCGTTGCCGATAAGCTTGGCTACTACGATGCTGAGGGTTTAAAAGTCACCATTGTTCAGCCTCCCGAAAACGGTGCAGAGCTTATGGTTGCTTCAAACCAGGCACAGTTCGGCATTACTGCCCAGGATTCAATTGCTCCCTCCTACGCATCGGAAAATCCCCTTGAGGTTACGGCCGTTGCTGCCCTTTTGCAGCACAACACCTCAGGTATTATTTCCCGTAAGGGTGACGGATGTACTTCTCCAAAGGGTCTTGAGGGTAAAACCTATTCCACCTGGGACAGCCCCGTGGAAAAAGCTATGATCTCTTACTTAATGGAAAAAGAGGGTGCTGATTTCAGCAAGGTTAATCTTATTCCAAACGTAATTACCAATGAGCCTCTTGCCCTCAAAAATAAAGATACCGATGCTATCTGGATATTCTACGGCTGGGGCGGTATCCAGGCAAGGGTTGACGGTGTAGATTGCGACTACTTCCACTTCCGTGATATTGACGAGGTTTTCGATTACTACACTCCCACCCTTATTGCCAATAACAGCTTTCTTCAGGAAAATCCCGATACAGCAAAGGCTTTCCTTAAGGCTACGGCAAAGGGGTATGAATATGCTGCTCAGAATCCCGAAGAAGCAGCAGAGATTCTTATTGAAGGCGACACTACGGGCTCACTTAACGGTTCTGTAGAGCTTGTTACCGAAAGTCAGAAGTGGATTTCAAAAGAGTACATTTCAGACGCACCCTATTGGGGCTACATTGACCCGGCACGCTGGGATGCTTTTTACGGCTGGCTTTATGAAAATGAGCTTGTGTCAAAAGATCTCAGAGGCATAGGCTACTGTAATGATTATCTTAAGGTTGATTGATTATGGAAATTTTAAAAGCAGAAAACATTACAAAGAAATATGAGGGCGAAGATGTAATTTCAGACATCAATCTCTTTCTTCACGAGGGCGAAATCGTCTCGCTTTTAGGTGTCAGCGGTGGTGGCAAGACTACTCTTTTCAACGTGCTTTCGGGGCTTTCATCACCGGAAAACGGCAGAGTTTTTCTTAAAAACGAGGACATTACGGGAAATCCGGGTAAGATAAGCTATATGCTGCAGAAGGATCTGCTTCTCCCCTACTATACCACTCTTCACAACGTGGCTTTGCCTCTTATTATCAAGGGAATGAAAAAGAAAGAGGCTTATAAAAAAGCTTCTGAGCTTTTCCCTTTTTTCGGACTGGAAAACACAGAGAAAAAATTCCCTCATCAGCTTTCGGGCGGTATGAGACAGAGAGCGGCATTTCTTCGCACCTATCTTTCCTCTGAGGGTGTTGCGCTTCTTGATGAGCCCTTCAGTGCCCTTGACACCATTACAAAAACGGCAGTTCACGAATGGTATCTTAAAATTATGGAGGAAATTAAGCTTTCAACCCTCTTCATCACCCACGACATAGACGAGGCGATTCTCCTTTCCGACAGAATTTATATCCTTTCGGGTAAGCCGGGAAAAATCACCGACGAAATCAGAATTGACCTGCCGAAGCCCCGAAGCAATGCTCTGCTTTTAACCAATGAATTTATCACTTACAAAAAAATGATTTCTGAAAAAATTGTCTGAATTTTTATGATAAATCTCTCTTTTCTGAGAACACTTTTAAGGGTGATATTTATGAACGAAAATAAAAACAAATACAAGGCTCAGCCCGACCCCTATAACTTCAAGGAAACGGGTAAATTTATTGCAGAATACCTTAAAAAGCCAAAAGAAAAAGAGGCAGAAATCAAAAACGAGGAAAAAAGAAAAAAGTAATCTCTATGAAGCGGATTTTTTTGTCCGCTTCATAATTTTTATTAATTTGACAAACCTTGTTCTTTGTGCTATATTAAAAGCACATATTGTACCATAAGGCACAATTATGAGATTTTCGTTTGAAATAAAACAAAAGAAGGGAGAATGACATTATGCCAAAAGAATACAGCTGCGTAAAGCGTACAAAAAAGGCTTTTGAAACCAGTCTCACGGAGCTTGCAAAAGAATATCCTTTCAATAAAATTACGGTGAAAATGCTTTGTGACCACGCTGAGCTCAGCAGAAACGCCTTTTACTTCCACTATAAAGATATCAACGACTTATTGAGAAGCATTGAAGACGATGTAGTTAATGAAATCGTCTCTCTTCTTGAAATGATTGAAAAGGTAGATTTTCCTGAAAACGTCTATGTTTCAGTTGAATCACTTATAAACATCTTCGATGAAAGAAGAGCTACTGTGCTGATGCTTTTTGATAAGAATTATTCCGTGTCCTTTACCACAAAGGTCAGCAAAATTTACAGCGATTTCAACTTCAAATACTTCCAACGTTTCCACACAGGAGACAAAAAAATCAGATACGACTTCTTCTATATGTTCCTTTCAAGCGGATTTTACGGAATTCTCAGATACTGGCTTGAAAATCCCGATCTTATGTCAAAGGAAGATGTCACCCAGCTTACCTATATGCTCATAAAGAGACTTATGGTTAAGGATAATCCGAATATTATAGATATTATTTCATTGTAAGGAGAAGGAAAAAAATGAGTAGTTCAAAAGGCAGAATGTTTTCTTCAGTACAGAGAAAGGCTCTCGCAATAGCTCTGTCCATAGTTATGCTTTTCACAACAGGCTATGCAATCGGTGTGCTTTCAGCTATCAATGTCAATATGCCCATGAAGGAGCAGCCCGTTGTTGCAACCACAGAGATAACCACAACTGAAACAACAACAGCTCCCACAACCACAGAGCCCACCACCGAGCCCACAACGCTTCCGCCCGAAACCACAACCACCGCTGCACCCGCAACAACTGCACCGGCAGAGGAAGACGAATGCTGTCTCAGCGGACTTTTCGATATGATTACGGGCTTTATCGAATCAATTTTGTCAACCCTTTGCTAAAGAGAAAACTACAAAACCAAAGCAAAAATCAATAATGCCATTCCATAAGCTGACTGAGAAACGGAATGGCATTTTCTTTTTAGTTTATAAATTATTCTTTGACACCTTACGACAATATATGATATAATACCTTTGGTGATTATTATGATTGAAAAAATAGAGGCTCTTTTTGAGCGTCTTGAAAATATAATTTCTAATCTCGATTTTGAACCCTTGAAAAAATTCTTGCAAAAGCTTCACCTTGAAAGCCTTTTTCAAAGGAATTTCAGCGAAAAATTTATTCTTAAGGCTTTCGGTATTGTTGTTGCCCTCATCAGCGCAGTTTCAATTGCCGTTGTTATTTCCGAGGTAACAGATAAACCTGAGGACGAAACGACCCTACCCATTGAAACAACAGAGGCTTCAAAGGTGGGCGGCTTTTTTGAAAGCAAAAATGAAATCAAGGGTAACTTTCTTCTGCTTCTCAACGCCGAGGAAAGCCGTGATGTTTATCTTATTGCAGTTGTAAGGCTGGATTCAGAAAAAAACACAATGAACATTGCCTTTCTCAACAAAAACATAACCTGCAGTGTAGGCGATTTCAGCGGCACCCTTATTGACCACTACAGTGAGGGCGGCGCAAAGCAGCTTATGTGGGCTGTGGGTGAACATACAGGCATCAGCATTGAGCGTTATCTTGTAGGCGATGAGGATTCCTTCCAGAAGTTCTGCGACATTTTGGGTGACGTACACATTAACATTCCCGAAAGAGTGAGCCACAGCTATGAAGGTCTCGGCTACATCATTGAAAAGGGTGAACAAAATCTCACCCCATCTATGTTTATGCGGTACTTCCTTTACCTTTGCTCAAAGGATTTAAGTGAGAACATCTCCAACATTATGGTGCTTATGGGTATGGAGGCCTTCTCCCCCGAAGACGAAGATGCCCTACAGGAAAATCTTGACACCTTCGGGAAGTATTTTGACACAAACATTTCCGCAGTTGACCTTGGCAGATACAGAGGCGCAATCTGCAAAATGGCGTCGAGAGAAAACCCTGTAAGTGTTACAATAGAAACAGGCTTTGATAATTTCAGAGAATAAATTAAGTCCTTGCAAAAAAGCAAGGACTTTTAACTTTTATGCATATCCGCCGTCAACATGCTCCCAGTTCATGGTGCCCTCTTCTCTTACGAGAATCTCACTCCAACCGGTATAGATTCCTGTTGAATATCCCCCGAAGCCCTCCAGAACATAGAAGTCGCAGAAAAGGGAGATTAAGTTTTCTTTTTCATTGGTTTCTGCAAGATGATAGCCGTTGAGCTTTTTCTTGCTTTCTTCTTCATCAAAGTAAAGTCTCAGAAGGATAACCCTTTTATCCTTCTCTTTATAGCGCTCCTTGACGCACTCAATTGCACTTTCAATATCCTCATCGGTGTAGTAGCAGTTTTCGGTTTTTGAAATCTGCGGAATCATACTGTCTATAAACTTGTTTCTCACGGGCTTAATAGTAAGGCTGAAAACACCGCCGACGAGCAAAAGAACGATTGCAATAATAAGTATTTTCTTTTTCATATTCTTCACCTCTCCTTTATTATACCGTAAGGGGCGGTGTTTTTTCAATGGGAGAAAACTTACGATTTTCTTAAGGTTATAAAGCTTTTCTCATATAATCCGGCTCAAACTCAACATAACCGTGCTTGGGATAAAACTGCCACGACTCAAAAAACTGTTCCTTGTTGCCGAGATGTACAATTGCCGACTTTTTGCCTACCCCTTTCAGGTGCTCTTCCGCATTTTTCAGAAGTGCAGTACCGATGCCCTGATGCTTTAGATTTGCTTTTACAAAAAGTCTGTGAAGCACCGCTTCATCGCTGTTTTCCACTGAGTTATATCCAACGCTGCCTATAACTCTGTCATTTTCATCAAGAGCAACCCAGAACATATCACCCTTATCAAAATAGTTTTTCTGAATGTCGAGCAAGTCCTCGTTAAGCCCCGGTACTCTGCCAAGGGCGTTTTTTGCTTCAAGAATCATAAATATAAGGTCATCACGGTATTTGGGTTCGAATTTTATTATTCGCATTTTTTTACCTCAGTTCCTCTATAAATCCGTCTGCTTCTTCTCTCGATTTAAAAATAATTACTCTTTTATCGTCTTTGTATTTTTCAATCAGCTCATAGATATACGGCAGGGTATCCTTCGGGAAATCTTCAATAAACTGTCTGAATTCGGGGTCAACCTGAGTTTCAAGCCAGGGCAGATCGTATCTTTCCTTGCCTACTCTGTCTGTCACTCCCTGCAGACACATTTCAACGGGCAAATCAAAGAGGAAAACCGTATCGCACTGCTTCATTCGCATTTCAATTGTTCTTTTATAGTTTCCATCGATTATCCACCTTGGTGTTTCAAAAATTTCCGCTATTCTTTGGTCAAATTCTTCTCTCGGAATATGGGTTTTGTCGGGCTTATGCCAGATTGCGTCAAGGTAATAAAGGGGCAGGTCTGTGCATTTCTGCAGTTTTTCTGCAAAGGTTGTTTTCCCCGACCCGGGACAGCCGATTATGATTGCTTTGTTCATTGTTGACCTCACAAATATTTCTGCATATAAAACAAATCCTGATATGTTCCGTCTTTCAATTTGCAGATTTTCGGTTTTACAGCAACAACTTCAAAGCCGAATTTCTCATAAAGAGCCCTGCCTCTCTCGTTGCCTTGCAGAAACTCCAGCTCAACAATTTCTGTTCCCTTGTGTTCTTTCGCAATTTTTATAAGTTCACTGAACATAGCAGAACCGATACCCATATTCCAGTACTTTTTGGTTATGGCAATACCAAGACCCGCTCTGTGAGAGGTTTTCGTATCACTGAAGAATGTAACATCACAAGAACCTACAACCTTACCGTCGATGTAACAGGCAATTATAAGGTTGTTGTTTGAATTACGATTGTCGGAAATCCACTTTTCTTCATCTTCCACAGTAAATCCTTCCCAATCCTCAGGATAACGGGAAAGGAAATCTGTTTCACCGCTTGAGGTTTTAATGCAAGAAAGAAGCTGTTCAGCATCATTGATTTCTGGTGTTTTTAACAGGGCTGTTATACCATTTTTTAATGTGATTTTTTTCTCTTCAAATATCATTTATTTCACCTCAAAAAAATAAAGCACCTCCGAAATTTACGGAGATGCCTTTAAACTCATAATATCTGCAATATCAGCAGTAAAAGGACAAAAGGGCATTCCGATATTGTGTGTTGACCATCATCATTGACATTTTGTCCGCCTGCCTTTCAATATTTTTTTCAATTATACTACCGTGTAGTAAGAAAGTCAATATTTCAGCTTATAAACCTTTTAAACTTACCCTTATTTCCTCTGTAACATCTGCTGTTTCATCATAGTCACAAACAGGTAAAAAGCTGACATAAATCCGTCTTTTTTCGCACTCTGTCTGCTTTTTCTTAGCCATCAATTTTATACTGTATCTGTTGATTCCCTCAGGTATTACATATTCAGGAAATTCAAATCTATAGATTTTACTGTTTTGTTTTTCCGCAACTATGGGCTCAGTTTTAAATGCTTCAAATTCGCCGTTACTGTCCATTTTCCTGAGCTCGAAATCTTTGATTTCTGCGTTTTTATTTTTAACGGTGATTTCTGCAACCAGTCCCTTTTTAATGCCGCCATAATTCTGAAACGATATATGATAAGGCTTATTATAGTTTTGTCTGAAAGGCATAGTCACCCATTCGAAACAGGGTTCACCCTCTGTAATGAAAAAAGGTTCGTCAATTGCACCAACACCGTCAGTTATGTAATATTCGTGTCTCTCTTCAAACTTTTCCGTAGGCTCTTCTGATGCAATTTCATATACGGTTTTGAATTTTTCAGCCAGATTTTCAGCGAATTCTTTCAATGCTTCATCAGAAAGCATATTAAAACTCGGTGATGAAACAGTTAACCACGGGCTTTCATCAAAAGTGAAAACTAAGCTTCCTTTAGCATTATCCTTTCTCAGCGACAGCTTATAGCCGTAGGCTTCCAGCGTTTCGTTGAGATACTTTTCAGTATAATCAGTATAATAATTGAAACCTCTTTTTTTAAGCTTGATATGCTTCATTATCTCACCTCAAAATCCGTCTGATATCAACAAATCCCTTTATCAGTTTTATAGATAAAGGGATTTCTTATGTTCTTTAATGAGCTCGCCGCTCGGGCGTTCCCTTTCTTGTAAGAAAGGGAACCCAAAGAACTTTTCTTATTTAATAATGTCTGTTCCCATATAGGGTACCAGAGCTTCGGGAATTGTTACTGTTCCGTCAGCGTTCTGATAGTTTTCAAGAATTGCAGCTGTTGTTCTGCCTACTGCAACACCTGAACCGTTAAGAGTGTGTACAAGCTGTGCCTTTTCCTTGGGGCCGTTCTTGAAACGGATTGATGCACGTCTTGCCTGGAAGTCCTCAAAGTTTGAGCAGGAGCTGATTTCAACATATCTGCCGTAAGAGGGCATCCATACTTCGATATCGTAGGTCTTTGCTGATGAGAAGCCGATATCACCGCTTGAAAGAGCAACAACTCTGTAGGGAAGACCGAGAAGCTGAAGCACTCTTTCTGCGTCGTTTGTGAGCTTTTCGAGCTCTGCGTAGCTTTCCTCGGGCTTCGTGAATTTTACAAGCTCAACCTTGTTGAACTGATGCTGTCTGATAAGACCTCTTGTGTCTCTGCCGGCTGAACCTGCCTCAGCTCTGAAGCAAGCTGAATATGCGCAGAATGACATAGGAAGCTGTGCGCCGTCAAGAATATCGTCACGGAACATATTTGTTACGGGAACCTCAGCTGTGGGAATAAGGAAGTAGTCGTTTGTAAGCTTGAATGCGTCTTCCTCAAACTTGGGAAGCTGACCTGTACCTGTCATTGAAGCACGGTTAACCATAAATGGAGGGAATACCTCAGTGTAGCCGTGTTCGGTGTGGGTGTTGAGGAAAAAGCTGATTATAGCTCTTTCAAGTCTTGCACCGAGGCCCTTATAGAAGTGGAAACGTGTGCCTGTTACCTTTGCAGCAGTTTCGGGATCGAGAATGCCGAGATCTGCACCGATATCCCAGTGTGCCTTAGGCTCAAAGTCGAACTGTCTGGGCTCACCGAAACGGCGGATTTCAACATTTTCGCTGTCGTCCTTACCAATGGGAGTCTCTGAGCTGGGTACGTTGGGAAACTCGTACATCATTGTCTTCTGCTTTTCAGCGAGAACTGCCTTTTCAGCATCAAGAACCTTAACCTCTTCCTTGATGGCGTTCATCTTTGTCATAATTTCGCTGATGTCGCCGCCTTCTTTTTTGATGCGGGGAATGTCCTTGCTTGCAGCGTTCTGCTGAGCCTTGAGAGCATCAGCCTTCTGAGTAAGCTCACGAACCTTTTTGTCAATTTCAAGAATTTCGTCAACAAGGGCGTCCATGTCCTTGTTTCTTGTTTTCATTGCTGCTTTTACCTTTTCGGGATTTTCTCTGATAAGTCTTATATCTAACATTTTACTGCTCCTTTTTTTAGGTTGCGGAAGTCGAATCAAACAAGTCTTAAATGTCCGATTTCCGGCACCTTTGTAATTTTTTCTCCTCGCAATACAGCGAGTATTGTTTCGTCGAAGAAAATCCCAAATGCACCAAAACTCGGGCATTTAAGATCTTCGAGTTTAACACGAGGAGTTTTTCGTCAAATCAAGGCGAAAACCGCAAGCAATACTTGCGTATTGCGAGGATTTTTAACGCAGGGTTGGCGGAAATATACCGTGTTAAACCTTGTTCGGTTCGACTTCCGAAACCTGTTACCATTTTGCTAATGTTTCAAGGATCGACTGCAGGTCTTCCTTGCTGAAAAATTCTATTTCAAGAGTACCCTTGTTACCCTTGTTAACGTTAATTGTCGCCTTTCTACCAAGCTCCTGTCTTATTGCGAGCTCACACTCATCAAAGTATGGGTCACGCTTTGCCTTTTTAGGCTTTTCATCTTTATCCTTTTTGGGATTGTTGAGGGTTTTGATTATGCTTTCAAGCTGTCTAACGGAAATCTGCTTTTCCTCGATTTCCTTACAGAGCTTAAGCATCATACTTTTGTCGTTAAGACCGAGAAGTGTTCTGCCGTGACCTGAGGAAATTCTGCCCTCTTTAATAAGGTCGAGAACCTCTTTGGGAAGAGAGAGAAGTCTCATTGCGTTTGCAACTGCAGGACGGGATTTGCCCACACGCTCTGCCGCTTCTTCCTGAGTAAGGGAGTAGGTATCCATAAGTAGCTTGTAGCCCTCTGCCTCTTCAATGGGGTTAAGATCCTCACGCTGAAGGTTTTCGATAAGGGCCAGCTCCATAGCCTCGCTGTCGGTCATTTCACGGATTACTACGGGTACTTCGGTAAGGCCTGCAAGTCTTGAAGCACGCCAACGTCTTTCACCGGCAATAAGCTGATAACCGCCGTCGGAAATGGGGCGTACAAGAAGAGGCTGAATTACACCGTGAAGTGCAATACTGTCTGCAAGCTCGCTGAGAGCTGCCTCGTCAAAATGCTTTCTCGGCTGGTCTCTGTTAGGCTCGATATCGTTGATACCCAGCTTTACTGCACTTTTTACGTCCTCGGTTGAGTTATCAATAAAAAGAGCATCAAGACCTTTGCCTAAGCCGTTTTTCTTTTTAGGTGCCATAATTCATCTCCTTACTTTTCTCTCGGGCGTTTGTTGTTTTTCTTCAAGAATTCTTTTGTGAATTCGCCGTATGCTACGCTGCCCTTTGAGCTTTTGTCGTAGTAGTGTACAGGCTGACCGAAGGAAGGTGCTTCGGAAAGTCGCACATTACGTGGAATAACCGTTGCATAAACCTTCTGTGGGAAGAAGCGTTTAACCTCGTTTACAACCTGCTGAGTAAGATTAAGTCTGCCGTCAAACATTGTGAGGAGTACACCTTCTAATTCTAAAAAAGAATTATAAAGACGTTTTATCTGTCTGATTGTATTCATCAGCTGTGAAAGACCCTCAAGGGCGTAGTACTCGCATTGTATGGGTACAATCACGCTGTCTGAAGCGCAAAGCACATTGACCGTAAGAAGTCCCAGGGACGGCGGACAGTCGATAATGATAAAGTCGTATTTATCCTTCACGGGTGCAAGTGCATTTCTCAGTCTTGCTTCTCTGCCGTCAAGGTCAACAAGCTCAAGCTCTGCACCGGCAAGATTCATATTGGACGGCAAAAGGTCAAGCATTTTAAAGGAAGTTGTCTTTGTTATTTTTTCGGCTTTTACGTCCCCTACAATCATATCGTAGGTGGATTCTTTTACATCTCTTTTGTTGATGCCCAAGCCGCTGGTGGCATTGCCCTGAGGGTCAACGTCAACAAGAAGCACCTTATAGCCGTAATGTCCTATAATTGCGGCAAGGTTCACAGCAGTTGTTGTTTTACCTACGCCGCCTTTCTGATTGACAATTGCTACTGTCTTTCCCATTCACTATCCCTTCTTTCTAAAATCGAATTATATTTATATAAAATACAGGTTTTCTGAGTTGTAGACATATATTATATCACAACTAAATATTTTTTTAAAGGGTTTAATGAGAAAAACTCCGCCAAATAAGCGGAGTTTTTCTGTTGGGGGTGTGAAAGAGAAAGATATGATCATAAAAAGTATAAATACTTTATTATGCCGTATTTGTGTCTTCGTCCTTTTCAGAGACGGAGTTTCCTTTATATACCGACTTTTTAGGTATCTCTATAAAGTAAACATAGCTGTCTTCCTTGTCTTCACGTCGGAATTGTGCCTTAATTCCTGCTTTCTGCATAGTATCAAGGGCGTTGTTTATGGTGTTCAGAAAAATCTTTACGTCGCTAAACATTATCTTCGTCTGCCGACGTGGCTCTTTTCTTCTGTTTACATATTCATCCACCAGCTTTTCCGTCTGTGTGACATTCAGCTTTTTGTCAATCACCTTCTGAAGCACCTCGGTGATTTCATTCTCCTGAAGCCTGAGAAGAGCTCTTGCGTGTCTTTCGGAAAGACCGTTTTCTGAAAGGAGATTTCTTGCCTCTTCGGGCAGACTGAGTAATCTCAGCTTGTTTGAAACAGTTGACGGTGCTTTTCCAAGTCTTCTTGCGGCCTCATCCTGAGAAAGCGAGAAATCCTTCATAAGCTTGTTTATGGCGAGTGCTTCTTCAAAATAGCCGAGATTCTGCCTTTGTAGGTTCTCTATAAGTGCAAAAACTGCAGATTTAAGTGAGTTCACCTCTACCACTATGCAGGGCACATTGAGAAGTCCTGCAAGCTTTGAAGCTCTCAGTCTTCTTTCACCCGACACCAGTTCATAGCCGTTTTCAACTTCTCTTACAGTTATAGGCTGAAGTATTCCGTTCATTCTTATACTGATTGCAAGATTCACAAGCTCACTCTGGTCAAATACTTTTCTCGGCTGATTAGGATTTGGATATATTGAATCACTTGGTATCAGCAGGACTTGTCCCGCTGAGCGTGGTTTTTCTTTCATTTATGTACCTCCGAAAACAAAACAACCTTTCTTTGGCTACAGAATAGCACATGAAAGAAAGGTTGTCCAGCTTATTCGGTTTACATTTTATCCCTTTGTTTTACCCGAAAAAACATTATCTGAGGGGATTTTTTGCAATTTTTGCCGAAGGTCGGGGATATTTTGCGGGAGTTGTCGAAATCTTTTCAATTAAAATAATAGTTCTCTCCCCTGCTTCGTCAATTTCAAATGTCTTTTTTTCCTTTATATTTCCGCCGAGGATCTTTATAGCATTTCTGCCTTCTGCGATTTCTTCCTCAGCCTTTGCACTTTTCATTGATATGAATGTGCCGCCTTTTTTAACAAATGGCAGACAGTATTCACTTAAATCACGCAGATTTGACACAGCTCTTGCTGTTGCAAAGTCATACTGTTCACGGTAAGACTTGTTCTGTCCTGCTTCTTCAGCTCTGGTATGAAGCACTTCGCACTCTAAATCAAGATTTTGCAGTATATCTCTTATTACATTCAGCTTTTTGTTTGTGCTGTCAAGAAGTGTGATTTTAAGGTCGGGACGGGCTATAAGTATAGCGAGACCGGGAAATCCTGCACCTGTGCCTACATCAATTGACTTTGCACCCTCGGGAATTTCTATAGCTGAAAACAGAGAAAGTGAATCCACAAAATGCTTCATAACAATGCCTTCAGGGTCAGTTATTGCTGTAAGGTTAATCTTTTCATTCCATTCTACAAGAAGCTTTGCATATATATCGAAGCGCTCAAGTGCTTTTTCATCTAAGTTTACACCAAATTTTGCAGCTTCGGTTTTAAGTAATTCCTTTGAAATAAAGGTTTCCATTGTTAATCTCCTTTTAAAACAACACTTAAGGCTATCTTGGATTATACCAACCAGCTTTATGTTTCACGTGAAACATTATTTTTTACTGTTCAGATATATAAGAAGCACTGATATATCTGCAGGGCTGACACCGCTGATTCTTGATGCCTGACCTAAATTTGCCGGTTTAACCTTGTTCAGCTTTTCCTGAGCTTCCATTCTGAGACCTGTAATAGTCTTATAATCCGTATCGGGGTCAAGCTTTCTCACTTCAAGTCGTCTCATTTCATCAACCTGGGCAAGCTGGCGCTTGATATATCCCTCATATTTTATACTGATTTCCACCTGTTCAAAGACTTCTCTCGGTAAATCAGGTCTTTCAGGATCGAAATCCTTAAGATCTTCATAGGTCAGCTGAGGTCTTTTGAGAAGTTCTATAAGTCTGCAGCCCGTTGTCAGCGGCGTTGTTTCACGTGAAACAAGCATCTCGTTCAGCTTTTCTGAGGGTGGAACAGGCACAAGAGATACTCTTTCCTTTTCCTCTTCAATGAGTTTCAGCTTTGTCTGTAATCTCTGCCACTTCTCTTCACTGACAAGTCCCACATCATAACCGTACTTTGTAAGACGGATATCAGCATTATCCTGACGGAGCAAAAGTCTGTATTCTGAACGTGAAGTCATCATTCTGTAGGGATCTGAGCAGCCTTTTGTAACAAGGTCGTCGATAAGTGTACCGATATAAGAGGATGCTCTGTCGAGAATAAGAGGCGCTTCTCCTTTTATTTTTCTCGCAGCATTGATACCTGCAATAAGTCCCTGAGCTGCAGCTTCTTCATATCCGCTTGAGCCGTTGAACTGTCCTGCACCGTAAAGTCCGTCAAAATCCTTGAATTCAAGGCTTGCTTTAAGGGAAATGGGGTCAACACAGTCATATTCAATTGCATAAGCAGTACGCATAACCTGAACATTTTCAAGACCCGGGATAGTTCTGAGGAAAGCAAGCTGCACATCTTCAGGGAGCGATGAGCTCATACCCTGAAGGTACATCTCCTCTGTGTTTTCACCGCAGGGCTCAATAAAAAGCTGATGACGGGGCTTTTCAGAGAAACGGACAATTTTATCCTCGATTGAAGGGCAGTATCTGGGACCAACACCATCGATTTTTCCACTGTATAAGGGTGAGCGATGAAGGTTATTGAGGATGATTTCCTTGGTTTTGTCGTTTGTATAAGTGATATAGCAGGGCAGTTTATTCTGGGGTGTGTACTCACCGTCAAAGGAAAAGGGCACAACTATAGGGTCGCCGTCCTGTCTTTCAAGGCCGTCAAAGTTAATGCTTCTGCGGTTTACTCGTGAAGGTGTACCTGTTTTGAAGCGCCTTGTGGAAACACCAAGCTCCTTAAGGGACTGAGCAAGCTTTGTTGAAGCAAACATTCCGTCAGGGCCACCGTCATAAACAACATCACCAACATATATTTTGCCGCCAAGGAAGGTACCCGTTGCAAGAATCACACACTTTGCGTGATAGATTGCTTCAAGCTGAGTAATAATCTGCCATTTTTCGCCTTCTCTTGTGAGGGAAACAACCTCAGCCTGAACAAGCTCAACGCCTTCTTCTTTTTCCATAACGTGCTTCATATATTCGCTGTAGCGTCTGCGGTCAATCTGCGCACGCAGGGAGTGTACAGCAGGGCCTTTGCCTAAGTTAAGGATACGGCTCTGCAGGGTATTGGCATCAGCAGCCTTACCCATTTCACCGCCGAGAGCATCAATCTCTCTTACAAGGTGACCTTTTGACGTTCCGCCGATAGAGGGGTTACAGGGCATATTGCCCACCCAGTCCATATTGATTGTAAACACACCAACCTGACTGCCGAGACGTGCAGCGGCAAGGCCGGCTTCAATTCCGGCGTGGCCTGCACCTATTACAATTACATCATACTCTTTTGCAAAATACTTCATGGAAAATCCTTTCCTTTGCTTTTTCAACACCTTTGTTTAAAAATGTTGAAAACCTCTGCTTTTTATCTGAAAATACCGTTTGATAAAATTAATTTAATTTATCCGTTCATCGTTTTCGAAATTTCTATCCAACAGAAACGGAAATGTGAAATATATTCTATATTTTTAGGGGTTATTATTCTTATTGAGCATTATTTATAGCCAAATCGTATACATCTGTCGTTTTGTATGCAATATAGGTAGCATTATGCTCACGGAACTCCTCTTCGCTGCCGTAACCCCAGATTGCACCGCAGGAATCCACACCTGCACCGGCTGCACCGTCAATGTCAAATAGTCTGTCGCCCACCATCAGCACCTTGCTTTTATCTGTTGCACCCATCTCAGCCATAGCGTCAAGGACGAGCTGAGTTTTGCTGCTGTGGTTACTGTCGTCAATTTTCACTCCGACGATTGCATCGAACTTATCTGTAATTTTAAGATAGTCCGCCACGCTGTAAATCAGATGCTGAGGCTTTGACGAAGCGATTCCAAGTTTTATACCTTTTGCTTTGAGTGCATCAAGAAGCTGGAGCATACCGTCATAAAGGGCACACTCGTAAATACCCTTCACCTTATAGCGTTCACGGTATTTTGTAATATACATTCCTACCTCTTCTTCGCTTACTCCGTAAAAGGTGGTATAACTATAGTATATAGGCGGACCGATGAATTTTTTAAGATCGTCAAGGTCAGGCACTTCTCTGCCCATCTCCTTAAAGGAATACTGAAGACTTTTAAGGATACCTTCTCCTGTGTCAACGACCGTTCCGTCAAAGTCAAAAATCACATAATCATAGTTAGCCATAAGAAACTCAGCCGATTCATTTTTCAACAAACCGGCTCTCCTTAAAATAGAATTTTAAATGTTAATTTTTCTCTCATTTGCCTTTTCCATAAACTTGTCAATTTTAATGGTAAAGCGCTCATGGGTACCCTCACCGATAAGGCCTGCTTCGTCATAAGCTTCAACCTTGAATTCGGCTTTTCTGCCGTCAAAGGAAAGAAGCTCTGCAACGACCTTTACCTCACTTCCTACAGGTGTCGGAGCAAGGTGTTTGATGTTAAGTGCAGTACCTACGGTTGAGATTCCGTCAGGTGTAAATTTTTCGCAAAGCTCAGCTGCAGCCTGCTCCATAAGAGCAACCATAAAGGGAGTTGCAAGAACGGCTAAAGAGCCGCTTTTCATTTTTGCCGCAGTAACCTCATCAGTAACCTTTATTTTAACTTCGTGCTTTGTGCCGATATAATCCATAATCATTTACCTCACGCAAACCTTGAAACAAGGTTAAATATTTTGATTCTGTTTTCATCAAGAACCACGTTGGAATCCCCATAAATAGCGGTTTGTATCCTTTGTGCCGCAAGGGGAAAGTCAATGAACACAACTGACGTATTGCCCACGTAACCGGCTCTGAACACATCGCTGTCACTTAAAGTATACTGCTCAATGTCATAATTTATCCAGCCATTTGCAAGAGCCTGAGTTGCATAGGAAATTATCTGCATCTGGGTAAGGTCAGTTTTAACATACTTAAAAAGCATATCAAGGGCATCATTGAGTTGTGAAATTGATGCACCTTTTGCGCTTTCAATGAATGAGGTTATAACCTGTCTCTGACGTCTTGTTCTGCTGACATCACTGTCTGCGTCACTTTTTCTGATACGGGCAAAAACGAGAGCTTCCGCACCGTTCAGTTTTACTGCAGGGCCGTGCTCAATTGTGTGCTTTGTTGTGCGGTTGATATATGCCGCTTCATACTCCTGAACCTCGACTGTAATGCCGCCGAGAGCGTTAATAATATCCACAAATGAAGAGAAGTCAACAGCAACGTAATAGTCAATATCAACCTTGAAATTCTTCTCAATTGTGTCAATAAGCCCCGTAGGTCCGCCATAGAAATAAGAAGCATTAATCTTGCTGTACATTCCGTTTGCGGTGTTCATATAGCACCAGGTGTCACGGAAAAATGAGGTCATATAAATCTTCTTATCCTTCTTGTTAAGGGAAACGAGGATAAGTGAGTCACTTCTTCCGCCGTTTTCAAGAGCATCCTTTGAATCAAGACCCACAAGCAGAACGTTAAGCACATTTTTACTGCTGTAAAGCTCACCGCCGTTATTAGCCCACTGATAAAGATAGTCGTTGAGTGAGCCTGCCTGGCTGATAGCCTCCATCATCTGAAGGTCCTCTTCTTCAAAAACAATGTCACCCGCAGGCTCGGTAACAACCACATCGTCACCGGTATTCATAATTTCAAGCTTTTCACCGATAAAGCCCATACCAACTGCAGCCAGAGCCACAACAAGCATCAGAAGAAAATAGAAATTCTTTGCTCTTCTTCTTTTGTCTTTCCAGAGAAAAGCCGCAACGGGGTTTGGCTTTTTATCTTTTTTATTCTTTGCCATTTATATCAATCCTTTATATAAATACAAAATGCAAAATGCAAAATAATCGGTCAACAAGGGTAAAGAGTTGCTGTTGGTTAAGATGGATATAATCGGCGAAGCCCCACATCTTAACTCTTAACTCTCAACTCTTCTTTTAGTTTTCGCTGTCCTCTTTTTCTTCAGTCTCAGCATTTTCCTCAGAAGATGTTTCGTCAGTCTCTTCCTTCTGAACGGCAATTGCAGAAACAACCTTATCCTCTTCACCGATTCTCATTACACGAACACCCTTTGAGGTTCTTGAAACAGTGTTGATCTGCTCTGCGGCAATACGGATAATAATTCCGTTTGAAGCAATAAGAATTACGTCATCATCATCGTTTACCATATCAACTGCGGCAACAAGACCGTATTTTTCAATATGATAGTTGAGAACGCCCTTGCCGGCTCTTGTCTGAACACGGTATTCAGCAGTTTCGCTGCGTCTGCCGAGACCTGTTTCGGCAATAGTCATAATCTTGCTCGTGCCGTCGTCGCCTTCTCTGATTACGCACATACCGATAACTTCGTCGCCCTCTTTAAGCTCAATAGCCTTAACGCCTCGTGCAGTTCTGCCGATAGGACGGCAATCATTTTCATTGAAGCGTATTGACATACCGCATCTTGTTGCAACGAGAATATCGTCGTTACCGTCGGTAAGTCTTGTCCATGCAAGTTCGTCGTCTTCATCAAGATTGATTGCAATAATACCGTTCTTACGAAGATTCTTATACTGCTCAAGGTCAGTTCTCTTGATAATACCCTTACGTGTAACCATGCAGAGATACTTGATTTCTTTTCCGCCGAAGTCGGGTACCTTAATCATTGAGCTTATCTTTTCGTCAGCTTCAAGAGGAAGAAGGTTAACTATATTCATACCCTTGCTCTGTCTGCTACCCTCGGGAATTTCGTAGCCCTTAAGACGATAAACCTTGCCCTTTGTTGTAAAGAACATAATAAAATCATGGCTTGAGCAGGTGAACATTGTCTGGGTTGTGTCCTCTTCTCTTGTGGTCATACCCTTTACACCTCTGCCGCCTCTGTTCTGAATTGAGTAGGTTTCAGTGGGCTGACGCTTGATATAGCCGAACTTTGTAAGTGTATATACGCACTGCTCTTCGGGGATAAGGTCTTCAATGTCAACCTCACCGCTTACCTGAGCAATTTCTGTTCTTCTGTCGTCTGAGAATTTATCTCTGATTGCCATAGCCTCAGTTTTGATAATTTCAAGAACCTTGCCCTCTGAAGCAAGAATTTCGTTGAATTCCTTGATTCTTTCTCTGAGAGCAGCAAGCTCTTCTTCAATCTTTGTTCTTTCAAGACCTGTCAGCTGTCCGAGACGCATCTTAACAATTGCATCTGCCTGTAATTCGTCAAGACCGAAGCGGTCCATAAGTGCCTGCTTACCTGAAGCCTGATCCTTTGAAGCACGGAGAATTGCAATAACCTCATCAATGAAGTCAAGAGCAATCATAAGACCCTCTAAGATATGTGCTCTTTCCTGAGCCTTTTTAAGGTCGTATCTTGTTCTTCTTACGATAACCTCTTCCTGATGCTTGACATAAAGTGAAAGCACATCCTTGAGGGTGAGAATTCTGGGTACTCCGTCAACAAGCGCAAGCATAATAATGCCGTAGGAAACCTGAAGCTGTGTATAGGAGAAGAGCTGATTAAGAACAACCTGGGGGTTGGCATCTCTTTTAAGGTCAACAACCATTCTCATACCTTCACGGTTAGAGTAGTCATTGATGTCGGCAATGCCCTCAATTTTCTTATCCTTTACAAGATCAGCCATACTCTCAATAAGTCGGCGCTTGTTTACCTGATAAGGAAGCTCAGAAACAACAATCTGAAATCTGCCGTTTTTGTTTTCAACAATTTCAGTTCTTGCTCTTACAATGATTTTGCCTCGGCCTGTTGCATAAGCAGCTCTGATACCGCTTCTGCCCATAACAATACCTGCTGTGGGGAAGTCGGGACCCTTGATGAACTGCATAAGGTCTTCAAGCTCTGCTTCCGGATGGTCAATGAAATAACACATACCGTCAATAACCTCACCGAGATTGTGAGGCGGAATGTTTGTAGCCATACCTACGGCAATACCTGTTGAGCCGTTTACAAGAAGGTTGGGAAAACGTGAGGGAAGAACTGTGGGCTCCTTGAGACGGTCGTCGTAGTTGGGAGCAAAGTCAACAGTATCCTTGTCAATATCCGTAAGCATCTCCATAGAGATTTTGCTCATTTTGCTTTCTGTGTAACGGTAAGCAGCCGGTGGGTCACCGTCAACTGAGCCGAAGTTACCGTGACCGTCAACAAGCACATATCTCGTTGAGAACTTCTGTGCAAGACGAACCATTGCATCGTAAACTGAAGCGTCACCGTGAGGATGGTAGCTACCAAGCACTGAACCTACTGTGTCGGCGCACTTACGGAAGGCCTTTTCGGGATAAAGACCGTTTTCGTGCATGGTATAAAGAATTCTTCTGTGTACGGGCTTAAGGCCGTCTCTTACGTCGGGCAGAGCTCGTGAGGTAATAACTGACATTGAGTAGTCAAGAAAGCTTTTTCGCATTTCCCTGTTAAGGTCAACGTCAATTATAGTTTGATTTTCGTAGTCGTTTGTTTCCATAATATCACCATTTTTTCGT
Organism: Clostridia bacterium; assembly: GCA_017522205.1. Classification (GTDB taxonomy): domain Bacteria; phylum Bacillota; class Clostridia; order Oscillospirales; family Acutalibacteraceae; genus UBA6857. Next base: position 51,724 of record JAFWZS010000079.1, on the reverse strand, counting down.
CGGAATTATTATTCTTCTAAGAATCTGTCGGGATAAAGGTTATCTATCATATTTTTAATTTTTTCACTTGCTTCATTTTCTATATCTCTTCTGGGCATTATGAGAGTTGTGTAATCCTCAAACTTGAAGTAGATATATTCACTGTTCTGAAGCACCATTTTTACAGTGGAAAGAGGATAATGTCTTTCACTTTTTCCCTTGAAATTTTCATCGGGAAGACAGAGAATTTCAAGATGGTCGCTGTAAAAATCAACGGTGGTTTTTCTTCTGCCTATTTTTGACTTGTCGTTCATTCTGAGAATATACACACGGTTAATAATGTCACCGAGGAAAAACAGAATCGACATAAGACAGAAGGCGGTTACTGCAAGACTGTAAAGGTTCATCACCGTAAAGATAAAAGCAATAAAAAGAACTATTGCGGAATATTTCAGTCTCTGCATCATAAGCGCATTGTTTATTGTGCGGTAAAACTTTTTATAATCCTCTTTTGTGAGAGTAAATGTAATTGAAAAATTTTTCATTTTTGCCGTCATACCCCACTTTCATACTTTTCCTGTAGTTTTTCCTTAAGAAGAGCCGAAAAGCTCTCTTTTTCCCCTTCTTCGAGAGAAATATAGGAAATCACAATGGGATAAGCGTATTCATCTACAACAATTATACAGAAATTGCCTCTGTCAAAGCATCTTTTTACTTCACTGTAAAAGTAGTTGCTTTTTTTAAACTGAGTCTTTACCTCAAAGTCTTCTTCTCTTAAGGTAATCTCTGTTTTGTCGGAGCAGGCCTTTATTCTCAGATCTGCATTTTTTGCCATTTCGGGAACTATTTTCGTCTTCAGCGTTCTGTCAATCATAAAGGTGAATACTGCTGTCTGAAGAATAACAAAAAGTATTGTTCCTATAAGGTCAAAATCCTTTTCAAAATACATTGAGAAAAAGGAAAGCAAAGCGGCAATAACATTGAAAATGAAAATTACGGCAAAACGGAAGGAAGTTCTGAGCATTCCGAATTTTTCCTGCCATAAGGAAATAGCCTGAACATTTACTGCGTCACTTTTTTTAAACACTATGGAATAAGATGTCATTTTCTGTCACCTTAAATATCAAGATTCTGAACGTACTTTGCGTTTTTCTGAATGAAATCACGTCTCGGCTCAACCTGGTCACCCATAAGAATTGAGAAGGTTTCGTCAGCCTGAATTGCATCTTCAAGAGTAACACGAAGCATAATTCTGTTTTCGGGGTTCATTGTTGTTTCCCAAAGCTGCTCAGGGTCCATTTCACCAAGACCTTTGTATCGCTGAATGTCAGCGCCGGGCATTTCAACCATAATTCTGTCTCTTTCCTCGTCTGAATAAGCATATTCGTGTTTCTTACCCTTGCTGAGCTTATAAAGAGGGGGCTGAGCAATATAAACATAACCGCCGTCAATAAGAGGACGCATATATCTGAAGAAAAAGGTGAGGAGAAGTGTTCTGATGTGAGCACCGTCGACGTCGGCATCGGCCATAATAACAACCTTGTGATAACGCAGCTTTGTTACGTCAAAGTCGTCTGAAATACCGGCACCGAGAGCAGTTACAACGGGAAGAAGCTTTTCGTTTGAAACAACCTTGTCAAGTCGGCTCTTTTCAACGTTGAGCATTTTACCCCAGAGAGGAAGAATAGCCTGAATTGTTCTGTCTCTGCCTTCCTTTGCAGAGCCGCCTGCCGAGTCACCCTCTACGATGTAAATTTCTGTTTTTGAGGGATCTTTTTCTGTACAGTCAGCAAGCTTACCGGGAAGTGAGTTGCTTTCAAGAGGTGACTTTCTTCTTGCAGCCTCTCTAGCTTTTCTTGCGGCCTCTCTAGCTCTTGAAGCGTCGAGAGCCTTTGTAAAGATTGCCTTTGCAACCTGGGGATTTTCTTCAAAGTAGTCTGTGAGCTTACTGTAAACCGTGTTGTTTACAAGCTTTGTAATATCTGTATTACCTAATTTACCCTTGGTCTGTCCTTCAAACTGAGCCTCGGTGAGCTTAACTGAAATTACTGCAACAAGACCTTCTCTGCAGTCCTCACCTGAAAGCTTTTTGTCTGCATCCTTAAGGTAGTTATACTTTTTACCGTATTCGTTGAACACCTTTGTGAGTGCAGTTTTGAAGCCTGTTTCATGAGTACCGCCGTCAACCGTGTTAACGTTGTTTGCGTAGGAAAGGAGAGTCTCATTATATCCGTCGTTATACATAAGAGCAACTTCTGCACTTCTGTCCCCTACAACTGTTGAGAAGTGAATGGGCTTTTCGTGAATTGCAGTAAGTCCCCTGCTTTCGTTGATGTATTCTACGAATGTGCCGATACCGCCTTCATAGCAGAAAACATCTTCGACGATATTATCTTCGTCTCTTCTGTCTGTGAGAGTGATCTTAAGACCTGCATTGAGGAAAGCAGATTCTCTTAAGTGTCTCTGAAGAGTTTCATAGTCATAGATTGTTGTTTCTGTAAATATTTCAGCATCAGGCTTGAATTTGATGAAGGTACCTGTTTTATCTGTGTCACCGATAACCTTAAGGTCGGTGATGATATGACCTCTTTCAAATCTCTGGTGGTGAACGTGGCCGTTTTGTGAAACCTCAACCTCGAACCATTCTGAAAGGGCGTTTACAACTGAAGAACCAACACCGTGAAGACCGCCTGATACCTTATAGCCGCTGCCGCCGAATTTACCGCCTGCGTGAAGAACGGTGAGAACAACTGTTACTGCAGGAAGTCCCTGCTGCTCGTTGATACCGACAGGAATACCACGGCCGTTGTCACGTACGGTAATAATATCACCGGGAAGAATTTCAACCTCAATATCTGTACAGTAGCCTGCAAGTGCTTCGTCGATAGAGTTATCCACGATTTCATATACAAGGTGGTGCAGACCTCTGGGGCCTGTTGAACCGATATACATACCGGGACGCTTTCTTACTGCTTCAAGTCCTTCAAGAACCTGAATGGCATCCGCATTGTATTCCTCAGTTACAGCGGTGTTCATGGTTTCAATTGCTTCCTGAGCGGTTTCCTCAGCGGCAACTAAAACCTCTTCAATTTTTTCAGCATTAGCCTTGTTTTCATCCATGGCTCATACCTCCTACATTTTTAATGAATAATGAATGATGAATAATTTATAATTTAAATCAGAAGTTTTCTTCTGTTCTTTTTAAAAGGGTTGATGTGGAAATCTGAGACAGATAAACCTTCTGATTTCCTTTTTCTCCACATACGATAAAGGATTTCGGCAGTTCATAAGAAACAACGTTTACCCTGCCCTCTTTTTCTGCTTTTGAAAGATAGTCTCTTGTCTTTTTTGAAACTGTGGTGTTGTCAAGGTCAAAGATTCCTATTATTTCATCGTGAGTTATGACCGTACTTTGTCCTAAATGTAGATACATAATAAAAATCCTCCGGATTTTTTTAAAGTTGAAAGTTAAAAGTTGAATTAAGGGTCACTTCGTTCCGATTATATCCGTTTCAACTTAGTATCAAATTTTTTATATTTATTCCGACTGAGCAGATTGATGCCGTAGGGGCGACCATCGGTCGTCCGATTAAAATTTACTTTTTTACCTTTAATGCTCAAATAAATTCCGCAGAATATCGTTTTAAGTTTGCAGAGAAATAAAGATGCGACCTTATTTCAACTTTTATCTTTAAACTTTCAACTTTTAATAAATGCGTCCGTTTTTCATCTCAAACTTTTTACCCGATTTAAGACCTTCAACGGCTAAGGGGTCGCAGCAGGTAATAAACACCTGCCAGTCCTTTATGTGATTGAGAATATAATTCTGTCTCCCTTTATCAAGCTCGCTCATTACATCATCCAGAAGTGCAACGGGCTGCTCGTCGGAAAAATTCTTTACAACTGCGGCTTCACCCAGCTTCATTGAAAGGGCGGCAGAGCGTTGCTGACCCTGAGAACCGAAGCTTTTTGCCGCAAGACCGTCAATTTCAACATTTATGTCGTCTCTGTGAGGACCTACGGTTGTGTAACCGCAGATAATATCATTTTTTCTCGAGGCAAAAAGCTGAGCCTTCATATTTTCATAAAGCTCCTGCTTACTGTCACCAAAAACAACAGTCTGCTGATTATAGCTTATACTGAGCTTTTCTTTTCCTGAAGAAAGTCCTCTGTATATTTCATCGGTATACTGGGAAAGCTTGTTGATGTAGCCTATTCTCTGACGGATAATTTCCGAAGCAAAAAAAGCAATTCTGTCTTCCCATACATCCAGAGTGTCATATAATTCAGAATGATAGACAAGATCCTTTAAAAGCACATTTCTCTGCTGGATTGCTTTATTATACTGAGCAAGTGATGCCGCATATTTAGGTTTCAGCTGACTTATTGCCGTGTCAACGAATCTGCGCCTTTCATAAGGACCGTCTTTAATAAGAGAAAGATGAACGGGAGAAAAAACAACCGCAAGAAATTCGCCCATAAACTGTGTGGTGCTTTTCTTTACACCGGAAAGAAGAAATTTTCTTCCCTCCCCTATTTCAAGGTGGGCTTCCTGCTTTCTGTTCCAGGCTTCAAAGTCCATTGAAAGCTCAGCTTTTGTGCTGTTAAAATTAATCAGCTCACTGTCCTTTGAGCTTCTGAAAGAACGGCAACCGGTAAAAAGCCAGATGCTTTCAAGAAGGTTTGTTTTTCCCTGAGCATTCTCGCCGAAAAATACGTTTACACCGCTGTGAGGTTCAATGTGTGCCTCTTTTATGTTGCGGAAATTTCTTACTTCAAGTTCAGTAACATTCATACTCTTACTCTTTTACAATTTTATAGAATTTTCCGTCAAAGCTGAACTCATCGCCGTCAGAAAGCTTCTTGCCGCGAAGAGTACATACGTCACCGTTTACCTTTACCATGTTATCCTGAATAACCATTTTAGCCTGGCCGCCGGTTGAAACTGCTGAAGAGAGCTTCAGCGCCGCATCAAGACGGATGTCAGGTGTTGTTATTTTTACTTCACGGATATTTTTTTCGGCAACTTTAACTTTTACCTTAATTTTTCTTTGCATATCTATTCTACAACTCTTTTCGATTTTTCTATATGAAAAATATTACCTTAAATTCTTACGGGTAATACAAGATAGAAGAATGCTTCACCCTCTAAGGGTTTCACAATAATAGGCTGATTTGATGAACCAAATTCAATTTTGATTTCTTCCTGCTCTGTAGCCTTAAGAGCATCAATAAGGAAACGGTTATTGAAGCCTACTTCAATCTTGCTGCCGTCAATGTCAGCAATCATCTTGTCTGTTGCAGTACCGATTGCAGTTACTGATGAAAACTTCATAATACCCTCATCAACAACAAGACGAACGGGGCTTGAACGGTCAGTAATAATAAGTGAAGTTCTTTCGATGCATTCAATAAGTCTTCTTGTGTCAGCCACAACTCTTGTTGAAGATGTCATAGGAATTGCAGACTTATAGTTAATGAAATTACCTTCAAGAAGTCTTGAAACAATTTCATAGTTTTCCATTTTGAAAATAAGGTGTCTGTCCCCAACAAGAATTTCAATTTCTGCTTCTTCGTCAGCGTTCAGCTTAAGAACCTCATTGAGAGTTTTTGCGGGAACAACAAAATTAAGAATTTCTTCTTCTGTTCTTTCAATTGTTTCTCTTCTTATTGCAAGTCTTGCACCGTCAACGGCAACAAGAACAATTTTATTTTCTTCAATTTCAAACTTTACACCTGAATGAACGGGATTTCTTTCACCGGTTGAAACTGAGAAAACGGTTCTCTTAATCATATCCTTAAGAAGGTTAAGATTCATCTTAACAGGTGAGAACTTTGTAAGTGAAGGAAGCTCAGGATATTCGTTTGCTGCTGTGCCGATAAGTGAATAGTCGGTTTCACCGCTTTTGATTTTGCAGATATTTCTTTCATCGCACTGAAGAAGAACGGTTTCATCGGGAAGCATTCTTAAAATGTCGCAGAAATTCTTTGCTGCAAGAATAATCTTTCCGCTTTCTTCAACCTCTGCATCAATAACTATAACTGAACCTACTTCAAGGTCATAACCGGTAAGGGTTACCTTTCCGTTTTCTGCTTCAATAAGAATACCCTCAAGGGCGGGAATTGTTGATTTGCCTGATACTGTTCTCTGAACGTTTGCGGCTGCTTTTGAAAGCTCTGCACTGTTGCAGATTATTTTCATAAAAATCATTCCTTTCGAAAAAATCAAAAATAAATAAGAATATTAATAGTAGTAGTAGTAGGGGCTGTGAAATGTGCGGAAAACTTTAAAATTCCTTTATTCCTGTAGATTCAGAGCCATTTTTATTGTTAATCTTTTTGTTGAAAAAATCGGGTTTTCAACACCTATAAAACTGCCCGTGTTAAAAGAGTGGAAAACCTTATGTTGAAAACTAAAAACTCTGTTGAAAACTCAGCTTTCGTTTATGTTCTTAATTATGTCGTCAACAGTTGCTTTAAGTGCTGCATCTTTTTCAAGCTTTGCATTGATTTCCTTAAGTGCATAGATGATTGTTGAGTGATGCTTGTTTCCGAATTCGTTGCCGATTGTTTTAAGCGGAAGGCCTGTAACCTGTTCAACAATGTAAATTGCAACTTGTCTTGCCTGAGAAATGTTTGCGTTTCTCTTGTCTGAACGGATATCTGCGGCAGAAACGTCAAAGGTTCTTGAAACCTCGTTAATAATGTTTTCGATTGTAACACCCAAGGGCTTATTGTCGTTGATAATATCCTTGATTGCACGTTTTGCAACATTCAGACTGGGGTTAAGACCCTCAACATCCTGATAAGCCTTGATTTTTTTTACAGTACCCTCAAGCTGTCTGATATTTTTCTTGATGTTTTCAGCAATGAACTTTACAACATCGTCGGGAAGATTAAGCCCCAGATCATCTGACTTCTTGTTTACAATTGCCATTCTTGTTTCAAGAGTGGGAGGCTGAATGTCAGCAATAAGACCCATTTCAAAGCGAGTGCGGAGTCTTTCTTCAAGGGTCATCATTTCCTTCGGAGGACGGTCTGAGGTAAGAACAATCTGACTGCCGCTGCTATTAAGTGCATTGAAGGTGTGGAAGAATTCTTCCTGAACGGTTTCACCCTTTGCGATGAACTGAATGTCGTCAACTAAAAGCACATCGCAGCTTCTGTATTTGTCGTGAAAAGCATGGGTGTTGTGGTTACCGATATAGTAAACAAGCTCGTTTGTAAAATGCTCACCGCTTGTATAAATTATCTTTGCGTCGGGACGTCTTTCCTTGATTTCATTCTGAATTGCAAGAAGAAGATGGGTTTTGCCGAGACCTGAATGGCCGTAAATGAAAAGTGGGTTATAGACCATTCCGGGACTGCAGGCAACGTTGTGCGCAGCAGCGTGGGCAAATTTGTTTGACGGGCCGATAATGAAATTTTTGAATGTGTAGTTGTAATCGTTCACCGAGGATGATTCGTTTTTTGAATTTTCGTTTTTAACCTGCTCATCGGGAACAACATATTCAACCTCAACGGGAAAACCGAAAACGGCTTCCAGGGTTGAATCAATGAGATATGAAAATTTGTCGATTATGATTTTGCGTTTGAATTCGGTAATTGAAAGATAAATTTTTCCGTCTTTGAAGCCCTGAAATTCAAGGGGACTGAGCCAGACCTTGTAAGCAACTTCAGTAACGCTGTTTTTAAGTTCTTCCTGAACAACCTGCCAGATTTCAGCAAATGAATCCATTGTTTAACCTCCTGAATTTTCTCTTTATTTTCGCCTTATATTTATTTATATATATAATAACTTTAAATTTAAATATACAATATAAATAGTTACACTAATCTATTTTAATATAGAAATTTTGTGCTGTCAAGAGTTTTAAACAATATTAGGTTATTATGTCAAAAACTTACCGTCTCTTGATTTTAAATCCGTCATAAGTTATAATAAAAATGAGGTGAAAAAAGTGTTTTACGAAAAAACAAAGGACGGTATTCTTCTTAAAGATGTAAAATGCCTTGATATTGAGCTTTCGGCTTTCTGCGGTCAGGCCTTCAGATGGACAAAAACTGAGGAAGGCTTTATCAAAGGTACGGTAAAGGGAAAAACTGCTCTCATTGAAAAAATTGATGAGGGTTATCTCTTTCACGGCACAGATGAAGAAGAATTTAAAAATATATGGCTCTCCTATTTTGACCTGGAGACTGATTACGCAGAAATCTGCGAAAAAATCTCACCTGACGAAAACATAAAAAAAGCCGTTGAAATGTACTACGGCATAAGAATTTTAAAGCAGGAGCCCTGGGAAGCACTCTGCTCATTCATTATTTCTCAGAACAACAATATTCCCAGAATAAGCGGCATAATTGACCGCCTTTGTAAAGCCTTCGGAGAAGAAAACGAAAATGGAGAATTTTCATTTCCCACCTATGAAAAAATAAGCACTCTTACACTTGAAGACCTTGCGCAATTAAAGGCAGGCTTCAGAAACAAATATATTCTTGATGCGGCACAAAAGCTTAAAAATAAAGAGATTGACCTTCAGAAAATTTATGATATGCCAATTGAAGAAGCCCGTGAGGAGCTGATGAAAATCAAAGGTGTTGGTCCGAAGGTTGCAGAGTGCACTCTGCTTTACGGCTTTTCAAAAAAAGAGGCTTTTCCCGTTGACGTATGGGTGAAAAGAATAGTTTCAGAGCTTTATCCCGACGGACTTCCAAAGTGTATAAAGGGCAACGAGGGTATCGCTCAGCAGTATCTTTTCCACTGGCGCAGAAACTTAAAAAAATCAGATTAAAAAAGGTGAAAAATAATGACAAAAAAACAGCGTGCAATTGGATGTGTTGAAGCACTTAAAAAGGATTATCCCGATGCAATTTGTTCCCTCGTTTATGACGACCCTTTGCAGCTTATAATTGCGGTGCGTCTGTCGGCACAATGCACCGACGAAAGAGTAAATAAGGTTACTCCCGCACTTTTTGAAAGGTTTCCCGATATAGACAGCTTCTGCAATGCAGAGGTAGAGGAAATTGAGGAACTCGTTCATTCCTGCGGCTTTTTCAGAGCTAAGGCAAGGGATATTAAAAATATGTGTATTATGCTTCGTGATGAGTACGGCGGCGTGCTTCCCGACACGGTTGAGGAGCTGACAAAACTTCCCGGTGTTGGAAGAAAAACTGCAAATCTCATTGTAGGCGATGTCTACAAAAAGCCTGCCGTTGTTGCAGATACTCATCTTATCAGAATAACAAATCTTTTAGGTCTTGTTGAGACAAAAGACCCGAAAAAGGTTGAGCTGGAGCTTAAAAAAATACTGCCACCGGAGGAGAGCAACGATTTTTGTCACAGATGCGTTCTTCACGGCAGAGCAGTGTGTATAGCAAGGCGGCCAAAATGTGAAATTTGTTCAATGAGAGATTACTGTAAAAATAAAGTGAGATAAAAAAATCAGTCGGAGCTTTTCCGGCTGATTTCATCATATATCTATAATTATTTTATTTTTTCTTTTTGCATATTCTCTGAATTTATGTGCATTTGAAAAGTTGTGTGTAACGTGGCAAACCACATAATCACTGTGATCAATCATCCATTCGTTACGTTTTTTTATTGCAAATCTTTTCGGTACAAGCTCGAGCCCTTCAGGATAAATAGTGTTGTCTTCATATCCGACAATGCCATCAGGATAATAAGCTAAGACAACATTATATTTTATGTGGGGATTATATTTGCGTAATGAACGCACAATGTTAAAACACGTACGGTCGAACCAACCGTTGTTTCCCATATAAAAATTATCCACACAGTCGACTTCAATTAATTTACTTATTGTAAACAGTAGACTGGTGAAAACGTTTATGTCCCGTTCTTTGTGTCCTATAAAACAACAGGTCATATAAGCAACTCCTTGTTAAATATTTTTTGCAAATTAAAAATAAAAATAGCAAATTACAATTATATTATATTACTGCAAACTGTACTTGTCAACAGCTTTAAATTATTAGCAGTATAAAATGATTTAAAAAATATAATTATCTTATAGAAGGTGATTATATGAAAAAAGAACCAAATTTACTTAACAGAGACAGATTTATACAGTTGGGAATTGCTATTGGAACTTATAGAAGATTACTTGGAATGTCACAAGAACAGCTTGCTGAAAAAGCAAACATAAGCAGAACACATCTAAGCACAATTGAAGCACCGAAAATGGTAACTCCATTTTCCTTAGAAATTTTCTTCAACATTGCAGATGCTTTAGGTATGGAACCCTCTGAGCTTCTTGCTCTTGCTGATCATCCCGAAAAAATGTTTATAAAAAAAGATGAAGCCTGAGTTTTGTTCTCAGGCTTTTATGTTTGTGTTATAATGTTTTTTTATTGCATCAAAGGTTTCCTCTGAAATAATATGCTCAATTTTGCAGGCATCCTCTGCAGCAATTTCTTCGCTTACTCCGAGAGCAACAATGGCGTTTGTAAGTACCGTATGGCGTTCATAAAGCTTTTCTGCGATTATTTTTCCCTTTTCGAGAAGAGCAATATGACCGTCACCCATAACCTCAATATAGCCGTTTTCTCTCAGCGATTTCATAGCAATGCTGACGCTGGGCTTTGAAAAACCCAGTTCATTTGCAATATCCACCGAACGGACAATACCGTTTCTTTTAGTCAGGACAAAAATTGTTTCAAGATAATTTTCTGCTGACTGCTGAATTTTCATATTTAACACCTCGTGGGTTATTATATCAAATTCTGATGTATTAATCAAGTGGGGTTATACCACCGTGTTAAGCCACACGCCTTTTTTCACAAAAATGTAACCGAGAACACATTTAAGAAGGTCAAGAGCCTGAACGGTGATGTAAAGATAAATAATTGAAACACCGGTGAATCTGCTGAGAATGAAAGCCACGGGAACGCTGCAAAGCCACACAAAGCCGCTGTCGAAAATAAAGGTCATAACGGTTTTTCCGCCTGAGCGCAGGGTGAAATAGCTGCCGTTTGTAAAGGCGTGAACCATCATAAAAATGCTGAGAATAAAGAGAAGCTCTGTTGCAAGAGTGCGTACCGAATCGGTGGTGTTATAAATTTTCGGGAAGAAGGGTGAGAAAAGCGCCATAACAACTCCGATAATAAAAGCGAGAAAAACGGAAAACCAGATAAGCCTCATGCTGTTTTCCTTTGCTTCCTTTACCTTTTTTGCACCGAGAAGCTGACTCATAATTATACCGATGGCACTGCCCGATGAAATAAAAACAACATTGAAAACATTGCTGAGAGTGGAAACAATGTTGATTGCCGCCACAACGTCAAGACCTCTTATACTGTAGCACTGATTAAGGAAAGCCATACCCCCTGCCCAAAGGGTTTCGTTGATGATGAGAGGCAGAGTAATAAGTGTAATTTTTCTTATTTCCTCTCTTGTCATAGTAGTTTTTAAATAAAGCTTTTTTATGAAGGGGTATTTTTTTGTGTGAGTATGTGACCAAAGCATAAGAATGAAAAGCTCAACAAAACGGGAAATAACCGTTGCAATTGCCGCACCCTTTATACCGAGACGGGGAAAGCCGAAGTTACCGAAAATGAGACAGTAGTTGAGAATGAAATTTGTGAAAACGGCAGAAATTGTGGCAATCATAGGAATAATTCTGTCGCTTGTTTCTCTTAAGGATGAAGAATATGCATTTGAAAGAGCAAAGGGAACAATACCTAAAAGCATAATCTGAAGATAGCCTCTTGCATACTCTGAAACGAGGGATATATCCTCCGGTGAGCCCTCACCCTGAAGATAGGCATTTATGAGAAAATCACCCATTGAAACGAAGGCTCCGATGCCGAAAGCGGAAATAATAAGGGCAGTGATAATTTTATATTGCACCGTGTTTCTTATGCCGTCGTTATCCTTTTTGCCGTAATACTGTGCGGTAAAAATACCTGCACCGGACATTGCGCCGAAAATGCAGAGGTTGAACACCATAATTATCTGATTGACTATTGAAACGCCGGTCATCTGCAAGGTGCCTACCCTGCCCACCATAACGTTGTCAATCATGCTGACAAAATTGGTAATGCCGGACTGTATCATAATCGGTACGGCAATAGTGAGCATTCTTTTATAGTAAGGCAAAGCTGAGCGGAAAGAGTCTTTCACTTTTTTCATCCTTTCAGAGAGTTATAAAAAAGAGTAACTGTCACTTTATATTATTGGACAGAAAAATCCGGCAATACCTCTGTATCACCGGAAAAAACAACAGGCAGAATTATTTAATGAAATCAAACTTGAAAACCTGCTCAATGAACTTAACAATTGCAAAACGGATATCTTCAAAAACTTCAATGAGATTATGAAGGAAAGTTGAAGCGCCGCCACTGAAATCTCTGATGTCATCGCCCATTTCTGAAAGGTCGTCGTCAAGACCTTTGTCACTGATAAAGTCTTCCACAATCTCATCAATTTCTTTTTGTGTGGTTGTAACCGTTGAGATAGACGGAAGTGTTGATGCGGTTGTTTCTTCAGCGACAGTGTCTGTTGCTCCTGCCATAAGTGTTGCAGATGCAATAAGTGCAGAGAGAAGAATACAAATTGCATAAACAAAAATTTTGTTGGTTTTTTTCATTATTCTGAAACTCCTTTAAGTATAATTTACTATTTAACTTTACACATTATAACAGAAACAAGAAGTTTATGCAATGGATTTTGAGAAAAATATGAACTTTATCTCATATATATTAAGCAGAACGCACACCTTTTTAAAAGTGCAGCTTCCGGCAGGTCAAGGCAGAAATGCACCGGAAAAACGTTCGGCGGATATTTCCCCCTATTTTATTTTATGCATCCGTGATTTCGTTGACATAAGAGCATAAGCTGTGGTAAAATCATAAAACAGAGAAAAAGAAGCGAAAGGAAGAAAAAAGAAAATGGAAAAGACGGTTGGCATAATTTTTGCCGATGAAATGGAATATGCACCTTTTCTTTCGGGAATAAAGGATAAAGAACACAGGGAAGAAAAAAGACACGGAAACGACAGTGTTGTAACCTTTCTTTCTGAAGGTGAAAACAAGATAAAAATTATTGCGGTAAAGTGCGGAATCGGAAAAAGCAACGCCGCTGCAGCAACTGCATATTTAATCGGTGAGGACAAGGCGGACTATATCCTCAACGCAGGACTTTCAGGTGCAGTTTCACGTCTTAAAAGAGAGGATATGATTGCTGCAACAAGCCACGTGGAATGTGACTTTGACCTTACGGCTATCGGCTACGGTCCCGGTGTAAAGGCAGACGGTCAGAGATACATCTATAAGGCAGACGAAACACTTCTTTCCTATGCCCTCCAAAGTGAAGGAATTATTGCCGCACCCACAGGTACAGGCGACATTTTCCTCACAGATAAGGTGAAAAAAGATTACTATAAGGAGTGCTTCGGAATCGAGGCCTTCGACATGGAAACTGCGGCAATTGCTTCCGTTTGCGACAAGGCAGAAATCCCTATGCTTTCTTTAAGAAAAATCAGCGACGACGCAGACGACAGCTCGGTTGAGGACTACCGCGAAATGAACAACAGAAAAGAGAGCTGCCTTACTGAGCTTCTTCTGAATATTCTCGCAAGATTACTCAGAAATATGTAAAAAAAGTGAATAAATAAAAACAAAAATTCCTTTTTTCATCTTGAAAAAGGAATTTTTTAATAGTATAATATAGGGTAGTATAGAGTAGTAGACCTTATTTTCGGCAAAAAACGAAAATTTACAAATATTTGAAAGGAAAACGGTCACGAAAAAAAGAAACGGGGAATTGATTTTGAAAGCAGATTTACACATTCACACAAAACTTTCCGACGGCACAATGGGCATTGATGATATAATTATTCTTGCCAAAAATTCAGGTGTCTCCACAATTTCAATTACTGACCACGACTGCCTTGCCGGCACCGTAAGAGCAGAGATGATCGGCAAAAGATATGGGGTAACCGTAATTCCCGGTGTCGAGTTTTCTGCAACGGACGCAAAGAGAAATTCAAAGGTTCACATCCTTTGCTACCTTCCCGATACACCCGAGCGTCTTGAGGGACTTTGCAAGAGCAACTCTCTTTTAAGAAAAAGAGCAGGAGTTATCATGGTTAAAAAGATAGCCAACAAATTTCCTCTTGCTGAAGACTTCATTATAAGAAATGCTCAGGGCTCAACCAATATTTTCAAGCAGCATATTCTGAAGGCTCTTATGGAATGCGGCTATACAACTGAAATTTTCGGTGACCTTCACAAAAAGCTTTTCACAAAGGCTTCACCCTTGAATGTTTCAATGGATCCTACATACCCCGACCCTGCAGAAATTATTGAAGCAATTCACGAGGCAGGCGGTATTGCAGTTCTTGCCCATCCCGGTTTCTACGATAATTTTGAGCTTTTTGAGGAGCTTATTCCTCTCGGCCTTGACGGTGTTGAGGTATGGCATCCCGAAAATACACCCGAGCAGCAGGAAGCACTTATCAAAACCGCAAAGAAGCACGGTCTGCTTATGACGGGCGGCAGTGATTTCCACGGTGGCTTCAACGCTTATCCCCTTAAGATCGGTGAATACGGACCTACCGAGGAGGCACTTTCTCAGCTTCTTTCCTATAAGGCTAAAAAGCGCAGAAAGCGCAAGGCAACTGCAGCGGAAAAATAAGTTGGCGATTATGTTCACCAACTTAAGAAAGGAACAGACTTATGTCTGGACAGATAACCATGAGTGAAAACGATGTAAAGATTTACAACTCAAAAAATGACCTTGACAGCAGTGCAAAGGAAATTTCAAGAACACTTGACGAGGTTATGACACACCGTCTCAACGGCAATATTGATAAAGCGAGAAAGCTCGGTGAAATTCTTGCAACAATCACTCCCAAGGGTGAGGACGGCATAATCGTTGACCTTAAGGATCACCTTGCACCGAGATATTTTGCTTCGGATATTCTCTATCAGATAAAGGTGCTTCTTGTGTTTACTGCTGAAACCGTGCTTCAGTTTGAAATTCCCGTTTCAATAATCACAACCACGGCAATTGCAACAATGTATGACTGCATTGAAAAGAAATCACCCGGCTTTTACGACAACCTTAAAAACGGTGCGGCCTTCACCTTCTACTACCTTGCAGTACAAAAGGGCGGCAACCTTTCAGAGAATATCGGTGAAGCCTTTGCAATGCTTTGCTCAGTAAAAAATAAAGACGGCTTTGTGAATGCAGGTAAAACCGTTTGGAACCTTGCCGTTGACATTATCGAAAAAGAAATCGAAAAGGCCGATTTCAAATATATCTGATTAAAAAAGCGGCCCTTAAAAAGGCTGCTTTTTGTAAACAAAAAGTTGAAAGTTGAGAGTTAAAAGTTGAAATAAGGGTCACTTCGTTCCGATTATACCCGATTCAACTTGGCTGAGAATTTTCATTTTTGTTCCGCCGAAGCAATTGAGCTTTTGACGGATGAGGTTACATAATGATTAAATTGATATGGAAGGAAAAAAACGTGAAAGATAACGTAGCTAAAGAAAAAAGCATTAAATTTTCTATCAGGATAATAAATCTTTACAAATACCTTACCGAAGAGAAAAAAGAGTATGTGATATCTAAGCAACTTCTCAGATGCGGAACAAGCATAGGCTCGAACATAGCAGAAAGTGAATGCGCAATGAGTTCAAAGGATTTTCTTGCAAAAATATATATTGCGCTTAAAGAAAGCAATGAAACATTATATTGGCTTGAACTACTTTATGAAACTCAGTATATAAACGAAAAAGAATATTGTTCTGTGAAGAATGATTGCACTGAGCTTAAAAGAATACTTATGGCAACAACAAAAACAATGTGTGGCACAGATGAGTATGACGAGCCGTAAAAAACAAATATTATTTGGCGGGAAAAGTTAAAAATGATAATTTAATAAAGGCGGCTATAATCGGAGCGAAGCGACCCTTATTTCAACTTTCAACTTTTAACTTTCCACTTTAATAAAAAGGAGACAAAAATCATGACCGTAAACGACATTAAAGAAATTCTTCAGGCAGAAATCATCTGCCGTGACGACCTTATGGACAGAGCAGTAAATTCTGCCTGCGGAAGCGATATGATGAGCGATGTTCTTGCTTTTGTAAAAGAGCAGGCCGTTCTTCTTACAGGTCTTGTAAATCCTCAGGTGGTAAGAACTGCCGAAATGATGGATATGCACTGTATCGTTTTTGTAAGAGGCAAGAGACCTACACTTGATATGATTGAAATGGCAGAGGACCGTGATATGGTTATGCTCTGCACTGAGCTTGAAATGTTTACTTCCTGCGGCCGCCTTTATGAAAAAGGACTTCGTGGAGGCAGCGGAAAATGAGTGAAAGCATAAAGCTTCACTATGTAGTGCCGGGTGACGACTTTACAAGAGCCGGAGCAGCCTCCGGTGATGTCAAGCGCACTCTGAAGCAGCTGGGTATCTCACCCAATGCTATAAGAAACGTGGCAATTGCCATGTATGAGGGTGAAATCAATATGGTTATTCACGCAGGCGGCGGTGAAATCGATGTTGAAATCACTGAAGATAAAATAAATATGGTTCTCGCAGACCAAGGCCCCGGTATTGCGGACGTAAGTCTTGCTATGAAGGAGGGCTATTCAACTGCACCCGACAACATCCGTTCACTTGGTTTCGGAGCAGGTATGGGTCTGCCGAATATGAAGAAATACAGCGACAGCTTTGAAATTGAAACTGAGCTTGGTGTTGGAACAACGCTGAAGCTTTCGGTTAATATTGAGTAAACCACAAAAAAGTAAAAAGTGGAAAGTAGAAAGTTGAAATAAGGACGCAGGTTTATGCTTCTGTAAAAATGAAGCATCAGTCTGCGAAGAAAAACAAGTTGTATAGGGTAAAGAGCAGATTGTGATTCTGACCGTCGAGGTCGCCGGTCCCTACGGTATCTGTAACTTGTCGCCCCTGAAAGGGGAGATGTCATACGCAGTATGACAGAGGGGTTACAATCGGAACGAAGTGACCCACATCTCAACTCTCAACTCTGATTAAAAGGAGAAAACAAAATGGCAAAAATATTCCACTCAGTTCGCCTTGATGACGAAAAATGTGTGGGGTGCACAAACTGTATCAAACGTTGCCCCACGGAAGCAATCCGTGTCAGAAACAAAAAGGCGTACATAATCTCCGACAGATGCATTGACTGCGGTGAGTGCATAAGAGTTTGTCCTCAGCATGCAAAGTATGCGGTTATGGAGCGTCTGGAGGAAACAACAAAATATAAATACAACATTGCCCTGCCCGCCCCGGCACTTTACGGTCAGTTCAACAACCTTGAAAATGTTGACTATGTGCTGACGGGACTTAAAAGGCTGGGCTTTGACAAGGTCGTTGAAGTCAGCAAGGCGGCTGAATACATAAGCAGCGCAACGAGAATGATGATGGAAACCGACACACTTAAAAAGCCGGTTATTTCCACCGCCTGCCCTGCAGTTGTAAGACTTATCAGAATCCGTTTTCCAAATCTTATCCCTAATCTTCTGCCGCTTTTTGCGCCCGTTGACTTTGCGGCAAGAATTGCACGTGAAGAAGCAATTAAGGAAACGGGACTTAAGGATGAAGAAATCGGTGTATTCTTCATTTCACCCTGCCCTGCAAAAAGAACGGCACTTAAAAATCCCTTGGGATACAGTAAAAGCGGCGTTGACGGTGCAATTGCAATTAAGGATATCTATCCTCAGCTTGTTCAGAATATGGATAAGCTGAAACTGGAGGATGTTGAGGTTATCAATGATTCGGGCATTATCGGTGTAGGCTGGGCAAGCAGCGGCGGTGAAGCAGCAGGTCTTTTAAAGGAAAGATATCTTGCTGCTGACGGCATAAGAAACGTTATCAATGTGCTCGAAGAGCTTGAAGATGAAAAGCTTAATGACCTTGATTTCATTGAGCTTAACTGCTGCACAAGCGGCTGCGTAGGCGGTGTGCTTACGGTTGAAAATCCCTTTGTGGCAAAGGCACGAATTCAGCGCCTTCGTAAGTTTATGCCCGTTTCCTGCAACAGCATCAGAAACGAATATGAACTTGAAGAGTTAAGTCTCACCGAAGAGGTTACACCCTCACCGGCACTTAAGCTTGCCGACAATGTTGTAAAAGCTATGCGTATGATGTCAGAGCTTAAAAAAATTGAAGCCTCACTTCCCGGCCTTGACTGCGGAATCTGCGGTGCACCCTCATGCAGAGCTCTCGCTGACGATATTGTCCGAGGCTATGCTGAGGAAACTGACTGTGTGCTTTCAAAGCTTCAGCTTGGGGGCAACACAGACTGGCTGCCTGCTCCGTTCAGAAGCAAGGTTATTAATGAAGAAGTGGGAGAGGAGAAAAACGATGAAGGTTAAAGAGCTTTCAGAAAAGCTGAATCTTAAGGTACTCGTAGAAGGCGACAGTGAAAGAGATGCGGAAGGCTGCTATTGCGGTGACCTTCTTTCCTGGGTTATGTCCCGTATAAAAGAAAATGACGTATGGCTGACGGTTATGGGCAACATCAACTCAATTGCGGTTTGTGTGCTTTCCGATTGCGCATGCGTGGTGCTCACGGAAAATGCACCTCTTGACGAGGATGCAAGACTTAAGGCAGAGGCAATGTCGATTCCCGTTTTCCAGAGTGAAAAAAGTGCCTATGACCTTGCAATTGAAATTTCAAAGCTCTTATGAAGCTCAGTTATGATTTACATATCCACTCCTGTCTTTCACCCTGCGGTGACAACGAGATGACACCCTACAATCTCGTTAATATGGCAAAAATCTGCGGCTGTGACATTATTGCACTTACCGACCACAACACTTGCCTCAACTGTGAAAGTGCCATGAAGGTGGGAGAGGATATCGGACTTACGGTTGTGCCGGGTATGGAGCTTTGCACAAGTGAAGAAATTCATTGTATCTGTCTTTTCCCCGGGCTTAAAAACGCTCTCTCTTTTTCGGACTATGTAAAATCAACTCTTCCGCCCGTAAAAAACAGAGAGAAAATTTTCGGCAACCAATACATAATGGATGAAAAGGATAACATCCTCGGCTCCTTTGATTTACTTCTCACAACTGCCTCGGGAATAAGCATTGAAGGCCTTGACGAGCTTATGAAGGACTACGGCGGATTATGGTACCCTGCACATATTGACAGAAACTCCTACAGCATTATTTCGGCCCTCGGTGATTTTCCTTTGGGGCTTGAAACACCGGCTTTTGAGCTTACTTATGAAGCTGACGAAAAGCTTTACAGAGAGAAATATGCCGAAACAAAAAACAGATATCTTTTAAGAAGCAGCGATGCTCATTATCTGGAGAAGCTTATGACTGAAAAGTGCGAAATTGAGCTTAAAGAAAATTCAGCGAAAGCTCTCATAGAAAAGCTCAGTAATATACCAAAGATTTAAACTGTTTTAAAGAATCCTAAACAAACGGGGTATAAACTTTAAAGGCAATTAAAAAATACCCTTTCGGAGGAAAAAGAAAATGAAAAAATCCCTTAAAAGATTTATATCAGCAGTTTTAAGTCTTGTTCTTATTATTACAGTGGCACTTCCCGCCTTTGCGGCAGACAGCGGTGAGCAAATTGTCGCTGAAATTTCAGTTTGCTCAAGAGATAAAGAAGTTCCTTCTTTCGGACACACATGGATATACATACATAATATTTCCGACAGACCTATTCAGGTTGGGGCTTATTGGGTACCCGTAGGTGAAGGCGTTTCAATCGGTACCTTTGCAAACACAAGAGATGACGGCAAGGGTGTATATTATAATATTGAATCTCACTGTATCAACAAATACGGTGACCATGATTTCTATTCAATCACTAAAAAAATCTCAGGCGATACGCTTAAGAAGGTAAGCGATAAAATTCTTTCTCTCAATGATTGGAATTTTTTCAAAAACTGTATGCATTTTACCTTTGCAGTATGGAAAACAGCAACCGGTCAGAGCTTTGCAAATCTTCTTTTGCCGACCTTGGGTGAGCTTCAGCTGAGAATTGCAGGGGCAAGATATAAAAATCTGAAAATGTCTTATCCCTCAGCTGACAGAGTTTATAAGCAGAAAGGATCAGGTTCGGGAGCGTCTCTTGCGGTTGTAAGAAGCAGCTCACTTGTGACACCTATAGGATAAAAAATGAAAGACAGCAAAAAAGAAAAAGCCCTGGGGCTTTTTATGGAGGGCTACAACTGCTCTCAGAGTGTGTTTATGGCCTTTGCTGACCGTTTCGGTATCAGCGAAGACGCAGCCAAAAAAATTTCAGCCGGTCTTGGTGGCGGTGTGGGCAGACAACGTGAGGTCTGCGGAGCAGTCAGCGGTGCAGTTATGGTTTTAGGCTCAGTCAAAGCCGCAGAAAACGGAAACGACAGCGACGGAAAAAAGGCAAATTACGAGCTTGTCCGTGAGTTCTGTGACCTTTTTAAGGAAAGGCACGGCGGCACAATAATCTGCCGTGAAATGCTGAAAATTGCGGCAGAAAAAAAGGAAAGCGCAACTCCCGACGAAAGAAACGCTGAGTATTATACTAAAAGACCCTGTGCAAAAGCGGTCTATGATGCGGCAGAAATTCTCGAGGAGCTAATTGAAAAATACGAATAAAACTGAAAGAAGTCGGCGTTTGCCGACTTCTTTTTACTTTGATTAAAACTCAATCTTCTTTTCAATATATGCTGCAAGGTCTGAGATAGCAACTCTTTCCTGCTGCATTGTGTCTCTGTCACGAACTGTTACGCAACCGTCTTCAAGGCTTTCAAAGTCGAAGGTAATGCAAAGAGGTGTACCGATTTCATCCTGACGGCGGTATCTCTTACCGATTGAGCCTGCATCGTCAAATTCAACCATAAACTTCTTCTGAAGCTCGTGGTAAACCTTTTCAGCTTCACCGGAGAGCTTCTTTGAAAGAGGAAGAATGGCTGCCTTATAGGGAGCGAGTGCAGGATGGAAGTGAAGCACAACTCTGCTGTCGTTCTTTTCTGCATCAACAACCTCTTCGTCGTAAGCCTCTGTCATAACTGCGAGGAAAAGTCTTTCAACGCCGAGAGAGGGCTCGATTACGTAGGGAATGTATCTTTCGTTGGTGGTAGGATCAAAGTAGTCGAGAGCCTTACCTGAAGTGTTAATGTGCTGAGTAAGGTCGTAGTCTGTTCTGTCGGCAACGCCCCAAAGCTCGCCCCAACCGAAGGGGAAGAGATATTCAAAGTCAGTTGTTGCCTTTGAATAGAAGCAAAGCTCGTCTTTATCGTGGTCACGAAGACGGAGATTTTCCTCTTTCATACCAAGTGAGTAGAGCCAGTCACGGCAGTAGCTTCTCCAATAGTCGAACCACTGGAGGTCTGTGCCGGGCTTGCAGAAGAATTCAAGCTCCATCTGTTCGAATTCACGAACACGGAAAATGAAGTTACCCGGTGTGATTTCATTACGGAATGATTTACCGATCTGTGCAACACCGAATGGAACCTTGCGTCTTGTTGTTCTCTGAATGTTTGCAAAGTTTACGAAAATACCCTGAGCTGTTTCGGGGCGGAGATAAAGCTCGTTTTTGCTGTCCTCAGTTACACCCTGGAAGGTCTTGAACATAAGGTTGAACTGACGGATATCTGTGAAGTTGTGAGCACCGCAGTCGGGGCAACAGATGTTCTTTTCGTTGATGTAATTCAGCATCTCCTCATTTGACCAGCCTGCAACGTTTGTGCCGTCGAAAGCTTCAATAAGGTTGTCAGCTCTGTGTCTTGTCTTACATTCCTTACAGTCCATAAGAGGGTCTGAGAAACCGCCAAGGTGACCTGAAGCAACCCATGTCTGGGGATTCATAAGAATAGCTGAGTCAAGACCTACGTTGTAGGGATTTTCCTGAACGAATTTCTTGAGCCATGCTTTCTTGATGTTGTTCTTGAGCTCAACACCGAGAGGGCCGTAGTCCCATGTGTTTGCAAGGCCGCCGTAGATTTCACTACCTGCATATACAAAGCCTCTGCCCTTACAGAGAGCAACAAGCTTTTCCATTGATTTTTCGTTGTTGGTAAGCATTTTAAAAACTCCTTTTCGGATAATAATTCTAAAAAATATATACTAACCTATAATAATACAACAAATGACATTTGTCAAGAAAAAACTCCCTTTCACAAGCGGAAAGGGAGTATTCATCAGAACAAAACAGCAAGTGCAACTGCTCCTGCAACAACAGCAAGGAGAGTGATGTTGTATCTTTCAAGATAAGCACCGATGTAAAGAAGAGCTGCTGCAGGTGCATAGAAAATCTTCTGCAGAATGTTGCCCTCTTTGTAAACCTTGCTCATCATATTGATAGCATCCTCAATAAGGGGATAGCTGTTAAGGTAAAGGGAAATACCGAACCAGAGAGAAACTGCACTCAGAACCTTAAGAGGAATACCGCCGATACCGAAAAGAAGAACGATTTCGGGAACAACTATAAGTAAGGTGCAGAGAAGTGCATTCATAAAAGCGGGTACAAAACAGAGTGCAAATGCGCCTCTTGCCTTCGGCATAAATTCGTGCTCAATATTGCCGCACATTTCGTCATTTCTCAGGTATCTGTTATCCTCAACGGGAACCTTGCAAATTCGGCAGACAACCTGCTGCCAGAAGCCCTTCATAATTGCACCGGGGAATGTGAGGTATCTTACGAGAATGTAAAGTCCTGTCATCAGATGTCACCTCCGTTGTCAGCGATAATTTCTGCGATTGTGATTTTGCCCTTCTTGTATTTTTCAACAAGGGGGCTGAGTTCGTATCCTGCGCCCTCAAGCACATCCTTCATTTCATCGTAAATATCGGTGTTGCCGTTGTAAAGTCCGCAAAGCGCATAAAGGTTGCAGCTCTGAACGGTATAAACTGATGAAATTGCTTCTTCAATTGCTTCAAGAGCCATAGCACCCTCACCCTTGATAAGGTAAGCAATTGCTTCATACTGCTTATAGGAAACGTCGCCGCCGTAGGAGTTCTTCGCAGCCTCAGCGCAGATTTCAAGAATCTTGTCAGCGTCGGGAGTTTCAAGGAAACGGTAGTAGCTTGCCTTTGCAATATAAGCGTTCACGTCTTCCTTGTTGATTTCGATTGCCTTTTCAAAAGCCTCGTTAACTGTTTCCTCGTCGCCTGCTCTTGCAGCAATGCCGCAGAGGTTTGAAAGGTAAGTCCATTCATAACCCTCTCCGATTTCGTGGACTTTTTTAAGCTGAGCCAGCTGCTCTTCAACGCTCTTTCCGTTGACGCTCATTACAACATATTTGTAGTATTCAATGAATACCTCGTTGTATTTTTCTGTAACGGTGCTTGTGCCTTCCTCTTTGGGATTCACTTCCTTAAGTGCGTCAAGAGAAGCTATAATGGTGTCGTAGTCGTACTCTTTGCCGTTGGCAACAGGTTCGATTATATCTGAAACAGTATAATATGTTTCCTGTAAAACTGTGTTTTCTGTTATGATTTTATTGTACTTTGCATTCCAGGGCATTTTAAGCTCTGTTTCAGTAAAGAACATTTCAATAAGACCGACTGCATCATTGTAATAGCCTGTAGCAACATAAGCATCAATTGTTTCACGCACAAGCTTTTTTGAAATATTTTCTTTGTCGGAAGAATTGAGTGCGGAGTATGAGGATTCAATTGCAGAGTAAAGCTTACCCTCTTTATAAAGAGAAACGCTTTCAAGGGTAGGAATCCAGCTGTCAATTGTGGGCATTGCAAAATAAGCTGTGCCTGCAATAAGTGCAAGGCTGATAACAAGAGTAAGAAAGCCGCTGAATCTGAGGGGATAGCGCTTCATAGCTTCACGGCAGGAATCACAGTATGGATAATCCTCACCGTAGGAAACTGAACGGGGATTTTCACCGCAGCAGTCGCAGGGAACAAATTCTTCCTCTTCTTCGCTTTCTTCAGCTTCATCCTCAAGCTCCTGAATGAGAACCTCATCTGTGCCGTCAGAAGCTGCATCAAGCTCCTTCTGGAACATGTCACGGATTTCTTCAAGCTCAGCTTCCAGCTCGGATTTTTCTTCTACGATTTCTTCTGCTTCAGGAATTTCTTCTGAAAAATCAGTTTCTACATCCTCGACGGTTTCCTCTGCAGGTGCTTCTGCATCAACTGCTTCTTCGGATTCTTCAAGGATTTCATCTTTTTTAAGTTCGTCCAAAACGAAAACCTCCTTTAGGTTAATAGATACATTTTAACATCTATTTACTTAAAATGCAACAGTTTAATTCACTTTAGAATATAGCAGAGCCACTTAAATTGTGCTTTAAAGGTCGGGGCTCAGAGAAAAAGGCAAGTCATTCTCCTGCGGTGGGCAGGGGCGCCGATGCCCCCGGAAAAATCCGGGGGCGTTCCGCCTTCGGCGGAACTGAGCAGTTTCCCTGAAGGAAACTGCTCAATCGGCGCCCCACTCACCGGTTTAACTCATTTCCCCTGTATCACCGCCCCGTTTTCCGTCAATACTAAAAGCAAAGGAGTGATTCAATATGCCAAAC
Organism: Clostridia bacterium; assembly: GCA_017522205.1. Taxonomy (GTDB): domain Bacteria; phylum Bacillota; class Clostridia; order Oscillospirales; family Acutalibacteraceae; genus UBA6857. Next base: position 27,267 of record JAFWZS010000079.1, on the reverse strand, counting down.
GAGGATACAATTAAGCTTTTAAAAGAATGTGACGCAGGAACAAAAACTGCCGTAAGCTCAATCAAAGAGGTTCTTGACAACGTAAAATCAAAGGATCTGTTGGCTCTGCTTACAAAAAGTACAGAGGAACACGAGCTGATTATTCAGGACATAAAAGAATATCTCGATGAAATTGAGGGTGACGGAAAAGACCCGTCGCCTATGGCAAAAATGATGTCGTGGACAAAAATCAATATGAAAATGATGATGAACGAAAGTGATAAAACCATTGCTTCCCTTATTCTTGACGGATGCAATATGGGAATCAAGCAGCTGACGGGATATCTCAACGATTACACCGAGGCTGACGACAAATCAAAGCGCCTTGCAAAACGCCTTATAAATGAAGAGGAAAACCTCAGCGACAGCCTCAAAAAGTATCTGTAAATCTTGACAAAACAAAGCCGTTGGTTTATAATGGCTACAATAAATTAAACCGATGAACAAGAGTAGTAATCTTTACGGAAGCTTACAGAGAGCTGCAGAGGGTGGAAAGCAGCAGTGAAAGAAAAGACGAATGGACTTGTGAGGGCGGCCCGAAAAAAGAGTAGGCGTCGACGGAAACTCTAACCGTTATGATGAGAGCGTATAAATGTACGTGAAAAAAGGTGGCTAAAACAGACAGACCTGTTCCTTTTTCGGAGCAGGTTTTTTTATTATCGAAAGGATGACAGAAATGGAAGAAAAAATCATTACTGCTGAGAACACTCAGCCCGAAAGAAAAAAGAAAATTCTCTCCTGTATTCAGCCCTCGGGTATTCCCACCCTGGGCAACTACCTTGGTGCACTTAAAAACTGGAAGGCACTTGCTGATGATTTTGACGGTGCTTTTGCCGTTGCAGATTTACACGCAATCACCGTGAGACAGGACCCGAAAAAGCTCCGACAGCAGAGTAACGAGGTGTTCGCACTTCTTCTTGCAATCGGTCTTGACCCCGAAAAGAGCATCATTTTCCTGCAGAGTCAGGTTCCTGCCCACGCTCAGCTTGCATGGATTCTTAACTGCTACACACAGTTCGGTGAAATGTCAAGAATGACACAGTTCAAGGATAAGTCACTTTCACACGCTGATAATATCAACGTAGGGCTTTTCTCATATCCCGTGCTTATGGCTGCGGACATTCTTCTTTATCAGGCTGACCTTGTACCCGTTGGTGCAGACCAGAAGCAGCACCTTGAAATTGCAAGAGACATTGCAAACCGCTTCAACGGAATTTACGGCAAGACTTTCACCATTCCCGATCCCTATATCGGAAAGAGCGGCGCAAGAGTAATGAGCCTTCAGGATCCCACAAAGAAAATGAGCAAATCTGACCCCAACCCCAAAAGCTACATCTCTGTTTTTGACACACCCGAGCAGATTATGAAAAAAATCAAAAGTGCCGTTACCGACAGCGAGGGCGGTGTATATTACGGCGAGGGTAAGGAAGGCGTAAACAACCTTATGAGCATTTACTCCTGCTGCACAGGTCTTACCAATGAGCAGATTGAAGCAGAATTCAAAGGCAAGGGCTACGGTGATTTCAAGGTCGCTGTTGCTGAATCAGTAATTGAAGAGCTTCGCCCCGTTCGTGAAAAGTTCGATTATTATATGAAGGACACCGCAGAGCTTAAAAATCTTCAGGCAAAGGGTGCAGAGCTTGCAACAAGAATTTCCGACAGAACCCTTACTAAGGTTATGAAAAAGGTCGGCTTTGTTATTCCGTAAAAAATGAGAACCGAGCACAGAGAACTACGCCGGTATTTAAAAAGAAAAACATAATATTGCTATAAAAAAACAGCGTGCCGGTCGGCACGCTGTTTTTCTGTTTTATTATGAGAAAAGATTTTCGAAAAACTCTTTGATTCTATTAAAAAAGTCACGGATGCTTTGCATAAGCTTTTCAAAGAAGCCGGGTTCTTTTTCGGGTGGCTTCGGCGGTGCGGGAGGCTCAGGCTGTGCAGGAGGCTGAGGCTTTTCCTTCCACTGTGCATAGAATGTGATTTTTGTCTTTTCAAGAGTGAGTGTGTCACCGGGGTTATATTTTGTTCCGCTGCCGTCTGCCTTGGTGTTCCACGAATCAAAAATCAGCGAGGAATGAGTAAATGCGCAAGAGGGAAGGGTTATGCTTTCGCCTGTGAGAACAGCTCCTTCGTTAAGCATATTGCCCTTTCCGCCGTTGGCTTCATAAAAAATTCTCACCGAGTCAGCAGAAAAGCCTTTATCGAGAAACGTCTTTCTGTTTGTAAGGAAATCAATAACTTTAGATTTTACAAAAGCAAAATATTCATTTTCTACTGTTGCGGTGTCGTTGGTAGAAAAAAGATTCCATCTCAAAGCATTCATCGTTGCCGAAGATTTGAGAAGTAAGGAATAATCCCCAAGCTCTTTTATGTAAGAGTCACTAAGAATCTCTGAAGAAACCTCTGTCCATTTTTGAGAAGAAAGACCGAAAAAGTCATCGTGTCGGTAAAGGGCATTGAGGACTGTGGGAAGAGAGTTGACAGCGCCGGGTCTGAAGTGGAAGATTACACCTGCCCACCAGCCGTCAGGAGTACCGTTATCCATTCCGAAACGGTGGTACGAATCACCGAAAGCTCTGTCATAGTCCCATACGGGTGCAGCTACAAATTTATCGCTGCCTGCATCCTTATAGATATAGAAGCTGGTGATAGCTGCGTCGAGGTTTTTTGAATATTCCTGGAAAAGATACATTTTTACAAAGGATTCCACATCGATATAATCGGTGTAATGCTTGCCTTTTTCATTGTATCCTGAAGCAGAATAAACTGCATTCTCAAACTCCTGATAGAATGAGCTTATGTATTTAACCTGAGCTTCACTTGCATATTCGGGGTTTTTAAGAACAATCGTCTGATTACGGCTAGTAATAAAACCGCTTGCTTCGTCTATGTATCTGTCGTTAAGCTCATATTCGAGAAGATATCCGCCGGTGATGTCATCGGGGTTGTTAGGTATGTTGTACCATTTCTGCGTGTCAGCCTTAAGCTTAAGGTAGTCCGCTTCTCTGTCACCGCCGGGAGTACACTCATCAAGCTCAATATCGGGATTTGCATCCTCTGTTGCACCTTCAAGGTCTGCTATATCAACTCTTGTTTCGCCAACCTCAACACTTTCGCAAAGAATATAGTTTCCGTAGTATTCGTTGTTGATATATAAATCTACATAAATGTGCTTTGAGGTAAAGGGGATTTCCATTTGTTCAGCCAGTGAAAAGGCTATATGGTTTCTGATTATACTTTTATCAAGATAGTTTGCAAGAAGTGTCCACTTTTTTGCTTTGCCCATACCGAAGAGGTCTGTTTTTTTATCGAACTTGATATTGTACGGCTTTTTCGGATTAACCCAGGTGGCGTTACCTCTGCCCTTGATATATTCAAGGTCCTTTTCGAGAACGATTTCTCCGTCGGAAGAAATAACAACTGAAGCTTCTTCCTTATGGGATTTGTCAGCATGAACGGCATCCATGGAGCCTGAGACAGTTGTGATATGCATTGAGGGGATGTTTTCCGATCTGAGCACAGTAAGAGAATACTGATTTTCACAGCACAAAAGGTTGTAGGTTTTCTTCTCTTCAAGCTTAAGAGCCATACCGTCGGGCAGTGCCTCGCCGTCAAAAGTTACCTCTGATGAAGCTGTGAAATTCAGAGTGACAGCCGATAAATCTGCATCTGCGGGAAGAAACAGAAAGTGCTTGCCCGATGCTTCCCACCATGATACAGAAAGCAGTTTTTCGCCTATACTTACCGTCGCTGAAAGGTCGGTGATGCCTGTTTCCTCTGCTGCGAATGCAGGTATGGCAAGACTGCCGAGAATTACCAGTGAAAGCACAACCGAGAGAATACGCTTAAATCTTTTCATCAATTCTCATCTCCGTAAAATTAATATCAAAAAGGCCAAGATCCGCAGGGAAATTGGCCGTTTTTTGCTTAATAGAAAATATTATAATCCTTTTCAAATGAAATCTCTGCAGAAACGTTGTGAGTTCCCATCATGTTTGCAACGATGTCCATACGAAGGGGTGTCATATAGTTTGCCCAGGTCATATTTCCGCTGGCTTTGTCAATTTTACACTTAAGAACACAGTTGAAATAATTGGTGTCGAACTTTTCAAGCATGCTTGCATATTCGCTTGATGTGATGTCGCCGGTTTCAATTACGTCAAAGGCTGCACCTACGCCCTTTCCGGGAACAGGATTGGTTTCGTCCTTCACCTTGATCATAATTTCATATTCCGTGCCGTTGTCTGTGCAGGTAGCTTCAACAACATCAGCTTCTGTAAGTGCGCTTACATAGTCCTGACCGGGAACGATGAAGCTTTCCTTGATTGCATCTGTGCCTACATATTCGATAGGCTCGGTATCATCACCCATAAACTTGGGAACGATTGTGTTTACAAGACCCTTGAGAACCCCGGGAACAACAAGGGTTTCGGTGTTGAATTCTCTGTCTTCATAATTTTTTACAACCTTTGTAGCGTTTGTCTTAACCTTGTTTGCGCTGTCGTTATAAAGCTTTACGATTTCAGCTGTTGTCATTGCACCCTTGTTTTCTGAGGGAGCGGTTGTTGCATCTTCATTACCGTTTTCTGAGGGTGCAACGGTGGGAGCAGTTGTGGGAGCTGTCGTGGGCGCTGTTGAGGGTGTTGTTGTCTGGGAGGTTTCGGGAACATTCACAACGGGGGTGTCCTCGTCTGCCTTGGGGCTTGTGATGCTTCCTGTGAAATAACCGCCTGTGAAAAGAAGAATAATGCAAAGTGCGATAGCAAGAGCTTTGGTCAGTTCATCGCCGAGGGCTTCTGTTACGCTTTTGTAAAAGGTTTTCATAATTATATTTCCTTCCGTTTTTTCTTTCCTTTATTCTATTATATTTTCAAAAGAAAAGCAAGATATATTTTATCTCTTCTCAAAGTCTGATGCAGGATGCTTGCACCACGGGCAGATAAAGTCCTCCGGCAGTTCTTCTCCCTCATACACGTAGCCGCAGATTTTGCAGACATAACCCTTTGACTTTTTCTCTTCGGGCTTTGGCTTTATGTTCTTCTGATAATAGCCGTAGGTTACGGTTTCCTTGTCGTTAATGATACCGCTGTCGGTGATTTCGCAGATGAACATTCCGTGAGTATCAAAGTCTACATAGTCGGTAACCTTAAGTGAGATAAATGTATTTACATAATCATTAAGCACGGGCAGACCGTTTTCGCTGAGGGAGTAGGAAATGCCCTCAAACTTATCCTTGTCAACACCGCTTTGAAAGCCGAAGTTTTTGAAGATGGAAAAGGGGGTTTCCGTAGTAAGGCAATTTACGTTAAGAATACCTGTTTCCTTGATTATCCTGTGGGAATAGTTTGCTTTGTTTATTGTAACTGCAACACGGTTAGGTGTGTTGGTAATCTGAGTAACTGTGTTTACAATAAGGCCGTTAAGCTTTCCCTTAAGGGAGCTTGTTACAAGGTATAAACCGTAGGGAATGCTGAAAAGTGATTTGTTGTCGTCTCTTTGTGCATTGATTGTTGCCATAAAAATTCTCCTTTATATTTATATAATTTTTTTATTCTGAATTATTATCTGAGTCAGACCTTGAAAATACGCAGCCGCAGTAATTCTGCCGGTAAAGTCCGTACTCCCTTGAAAGAAGGGTGCTTTTTTTATATCCGTCTTTCTTTTTAAAATCGGAGGGCAGATGCCTGATACCGTATTCCTCAGCCAGCTTTTCACCGATTTCGTTTATCTTTGCCGCATTTTTCAGCGGGCTTATGGAAAGGGTTGTGGTGAAGTAATCAAAAGAGCCCTTTTTCCCATATTCTGCCGCCTCACGAAGACGAAGCTCATAGCACTTAAAGCACCGTTCTCCACCCTCTTTGCATTTTTCGAGACCCTTCACCGCCGAGTAAAACTCTTTTGGGTCGAAGCTTCCTTCTATAAAAGAGACGGGATTTTTAAAATCCATCTCCCCTATAAGTCGCTTCTGCTCCTCTACCCTTTTGAAATATTCCTCTTCGGGATAGATGTTGGGGTTATAATAAAGAAGCGTAATTCTGAAATACTCTGAAAGATAGGAAAGACAATAGCTGCTGCAAGGGGCACAGCAGGAATGAAGAAGAAGAGAGGGCACCACGCCGTTTTTTCCGTTTTCTTCAATAATTCTGTCAAGCTCTTTCTGATACTGACGCACCTTGCTCACCTCTTTTATCTTAATTATATGAATCCTGCTAAACAAAAATCGCCGGCAACTGCCGACGACTTTTGAAGGAATTTGAATGAGGCAACTATGAAAATGAAAAGTTATCATTTTTCGTTACGCCTATTATACTATCCCTTTTACACGAAGTCGTCAACAGTTTTGAAGTTATGTTAACAACACTTTAACAATTTGTGTTGTGAAAACACCATCGATTCAAAATTTGTTTTTATTTTAAACCGTCCACTGCTTTTTTGAGATTTTCCATCGCCTTTTCAATTGTAGCTCTCGGGCAGGCAAGTACAATTCTCTGGAAAAGCTCAGAGCTTTCACCGAAGATATGACCGCCGTCAAGCCATAGCTTAGCTTCTTTTACGATGAACTCGTTAAGTTCATCCTTATTCATACCGAGACCTGAGCAGTCAAGCCACGCAAAGTATGTACCCTGAGGCTCAATGAGCTTGATTCCGGGAAGGTTTTCGTTTACAAATGAGCGCACGTAGTCAAGATTTCCTCTTATATAGCTGAAGCATTCCTTATACCATTCTTCGCCGCCCTCATAAGCAGCCTTTGCAGCGATAATGCCCATGGCGTTGCTGCAGGTGTGACCGCCTGAAAGCACCTCTTTTTCATAGAGAGCTCTTGTTTCCTCACCGGGTATAACGATGTTTGACATCTGAAGACCTGCAATGTTGAAGGTCTTGCTGGGCGCTGTGCAGATAACGGTTCTGTCTGCCATTTCGGGGCAGGCAAGCATAAAGGGTGTATGCACAAAACCGGGATAAACGAAGTCGCAGTGAATTTCGTCAGAAACAACATAAAGACCGTACTTCTTGCAGATTTCACCAAGCTTTTTAAGCTCCTCTTTTGTCCACACTCTGCAAACGGGGTTGTGAGGACTGCACATAATAAAGAGCTTTACGTTGTTCTCCTTGATTTTGCTTTCAAAATCCTCAAAGTCGATGGAGTATGAACCGTCTTTATAGATAAGGGGACTTTCAATGATTTTTCTTTCGTTATTTCTTATTACATTATAGAACGGATAGTAAACGGGAGGCTGAATAATTACAGCGTCGCCTTTTTCCGTGAAAGCTCTTACTGCAAGAGCGAGAGCAATAACAACACCGGGAGTTTTTACAATCCACTCTTTTTTAATTTCCCAGTCAAAGTGCTTTTTGAACCAGGCAATAACCACCTCATAGTAATCATCCTTGGGGTCGCTGTAGCCGAAAATTCCCTTGTTCACATATTCTCTGAGAGCATCAGAGATGCATTCGGGAGCCATAAAGTCCATATCAGCAATCCACATTGAAACAAGGTCGTCGGGCATATTATTTTCTTTTGCAAAGTCGAATTTGAGGCAGTTGGTGTTGCTTCTGTCGTTGATTACATCGAAATCATACATTTTGCACATCTCCTTTATATACATCTATAATTTTAAATGTAATAAACCTTTAGCTTGTCGAGACAAACGGCAGCAAGCCTTCCGCCGTAACCACAGCCGCAGTCAATTGCAAGGTGTCTTTTTTTTGAATAAACCTTACCCGTAAGGATTCTGTCAATAAGTGCAGTTGGTGTGTGGCCCGTTACAAGATACTTGTCGGGGAAGTAAATTCTGTTATAGTCGGTGTCGGCATAAACGAAAGCCTCTTCGTCATATTCCGAAAGGTCTTTATCTTCCTCGAAGCCGTCAATTCCTGAGTGGCAGAGAACAAAATCCTTGCCTCCTGCAGAAATTTCTTCGTATGCTTCGAATTCGGAAAGATAGTCGATTATACTCTCTTTTCCTTCTTCATCAAGAGAAAGGAAATCCTCGGTTGTCTTTTCGCTTTTCATTGAGAGCCATTTAAGGAAAAGCTCTTTGTCTTCACCTGAAAGGTTGTCCTTTGCTTCATCGATTGTTGAAAATCCGCAGATGAGAGGGAAAATTTTCTTTGCCATATACTCGTGTTCGCCGAGAACGGGATAGACGTTTGCTCTGTACATCATATCCTGAAGAAGCTCAACTGAGCTGTTGCCGATGTTAATTACATCTCCGAGAACAAACACGGTGTCCTTATCTGTAGGACTGAGCTTTTCCATCATTGAGTCGAATTTTTCTTTGTCGCCGTGAATGTCGCCGATTACATATATCATGGGTATCTCCTTGTTTGTGCTATATTATTTGGTAATGAGAAGCTCGTTGTTTTCAAGGAACTCATCGTAGGTTTCTTTCTTGTCGTAAATTCCGTCAGGTCTGAACTCAATAATTCTGTCTGCAATCGACTGCACGAACTGATGGTCGTGAGAGGTGAAGAGCAGAGCACCCTTGAACTTTATAAGAGCGTTGTTGAGAGCAGTAATTGACTCAAGGTCAAGGTGGTTGGTAGGCTCATCGAGAATAAGCACGTTTGCACCGCTGAGCATCATTTTGCAAAGCATACAGCGCACTCTTTCGCCGCCGGAAAGCACCTTTGCAGATTTTGTAGCTTCCTCACCTGAGAACATCATTCTGCCGAGCCAGCCTCTTACGTCGGTTTCAAACTGCAGGTCTGAGTAGTTTCTTATCCAGTCAATAAGGCTGTCGTCAACTCCGTCAAAGAATTCTGAATTGTCGCTGGGGAAGTAGCTCTGTGAGGTTGTAACGCCCCACTTGAATGAGCCTTCGTCAGGCTCAAGCTCACCTGTAATAATTTTGAAGAAGGTGGTTTTTGCAACGGCATCAGTACCCACAAAAGCAACCTTTTCGTTTGGTCTTATGGTGAAGCTTACGTTGTCAAGCACTTTTCTGTCGCCAACGGTTTTTGAAAGTCCTTCAACAAGGAGCATATCGTTACCGATTTCTCTGTCAGGCTTGAATTCTACAAAGGGGAAGCGTCTTGATGAAACGGGCATATCCTCAATAACAAGGCTTTCAAGAAGCTTCTTTCGGCTTGTTGCCTGCTTTGATTTTGAAGCGTTGGCGCTGAACCGTGCAATGAATTCCTGAAGCTCTTTTTTCTTTGCCTCAGCCTTTTTGTTCTGCTCACGAAGCTGTCTCTGAGCCATCTGGGTGTATTCGTACCAGAAATCGTAGTTGCCCACATACATGGTGATTTTACCGAAGTCGCAGTCAGCAATATGTGTGCAGACCTTGTTGAGGAAATGTCTGTCGTGGCTGACTACGATAACCGTATTTTCAAAGTTCATAAGGAACTCTTCAAGCCAGTTGATTGCCGCAACATCAAGGTGGTTGGTAGGCTCGTCAAGAAGAAGAATGTCGGGATTTCCGAAAAGAGCCTGAGCAAGAAGCACCTTAACCTTCTGGTCACCGTCAAGTTCACTCATAAGACTGTAGTGGAATTCGTTGTGAATACCAAGAGCGTTGAGGAGAATTTCTGCATCACTTTCAGCACTCCAGCCGTCCATTTCGGCAAATTCCTCTTCCAGCTCACTGATTCTGATACCGTCTTCCTCTGTGAATTCTTCTTTTGCGTAAAGCTCTTCCTTGGCATCCATAATTTCAATAAGCTTAGGATTGCCCATAAGCACGGTACGTATTACGCTGTATTCGTCATAGGCAAAGTGGTCCTGCTTTAAAACAGAAAGTCTTTCACCCGGAGTGATTGTAACATAGCCCTTGTTAGGTTCGATTTCACCTGAAAGTATTTTAAGAAAGGTTGATTTGCCTGCACCGTTTGCACCGATAAGGCCGTAGCAGTTGCCTTTTGTGAAGTTAATTGAAACGCTTTTGAAAAGCTCTCTTCCGCCATACTGAAGAGTTACATTGTTGGTGCTTATCATACTGTTCACATCCTTTAAAGTCATTATCGGCTAATTATACCATAAAATAACCGCAAAGGCAAATAGTAATACAATAATATTTTTAAAAGGCAAGAGGATTTTTTCATTTTTAGTCTTGACAAGGCGAAGCATTTGTGATAATATACTTTGGCAATAAAAAATGCGCTGTTAGCTCAGCTGGATAGAGTGACTGGCTACGAACCAGTAGGTCAGGGGTTCGAGTCCCTTACAGCGCGCCAAAAAGAAAAGTCGCACGAAAGTGTGACTTTTTCTTTTTGTACTATTCATTATTAATTATTCATCATTCATTATTCATTCGTACTCTTGCGACTTTTCTTAATGAATAATGAATAATGAAGCCGCTTCGCTGATGAATAATGAATAATGGCGCTTCAGCATTGTGGATTGAGTCAGTTACAGTCCGCACAGACCGATTGATTTAACTTGCTTTTTATGTTATTATGTAAAAAAAGGAGTTGGTCGCATGAAAGAGAACGCTTTAATTGACAAATCAATTTACTTCGCCTCAAGAATCATAAAGCTACATAAATATCTCATAAAAAACCATAAAGAAACAATTATTTCAAAACAGATTGTTCGAAGCGGAACAAGTATTGGTGCAAATATAAACGAAGGCAATTACGGACAAAGCAGAGCTGATTTTATTGCAAAAATGCACATAGCGTTAAAAGAAACTGCCGAAACGGAATACTGGCTAAAACTACTTGTTATGTCTGAATATATATCAGCAAAAGAAGGCCAGTCCTTGCTTAATGATTGCCTTCAAATAAAACGAATGTTGATTTCATCGATTAATACTGCTAAAAATAACGAGAAATAAGTCGCACGAAAGTGTGACTTTTTCTTTTTGTACTATTCATTGTTCATTTAAGCCATCTCGACCTTTTTAAACTGACAAAGCAGGTAAAATATGTTAAAATCCTGAAATAGAAAGGTGGTAACATAAAATAAAAAAACTTATATCTGTTTTACTTGTTGTATTAATGCTTTTTTCTTCAGTAATTCCTGCGTTTGCAACAGGTTTTGATCCTGAATCATCAAGAAGCCAGATTCCCGTTATCCGTATTCTCGGTGACGGTGAGCCTATGTACGACGCTGAGGGAAATAAGCTTTTCCACATAAGAAGTATGTTCAATGACGGCGTAAATAAAGATGACACCGACACAATGGCTAAAATGACAGAGGAAAACTGCCACACAGAAAAATGGGAAGCATCAGAAGAAGCCGACAACAGAACCGACGAACCGAAAACCCTTTTGAGCTTCCTTACTGCATTGTTCAGATGGTTTGCTTCACTGTTTAAGTTCCTTAAGAAATAATCATTCAAAAGAAAGTCCGCCGAATGAGATTAACTCCTCGGCGGACTGTTGTTTTAAGTTGAGATGGTTTCAAAACGACTACAATCGGAGGAAGCGTTAAAATCATATAACCTTAGCCTTGCCGTCCCTGAAAGGTACTTCCCCTAATAGAGGAAATGTCTGCGAAGCAGACAAAAGGGTGCCCGTTTCCGGAGGAAAAGGGGGACCGCTTTAGCGGTGGAAGGGTTTATTTTAACTTTCAACTTTCCACTTTTAACTCTAAATAAAAAAACCGCCCGAAGGCGGTTTTTTATTTCATAAGTCTTCTGATTACTGCTTCGCAGTCTGCTGCATCCATAATCTTCGGTACGGGATAAAGGGGATTGCCTTCCTTAAGCGCACGCTTAACGATTGTGGGAATGTCTTCTTCCTTGATGCAATCGAACTTATCCTGAATGTTCATGTTCTTGTTCATCTGCTTGATAGCTTCGATGAATGCTTCAGCCTTTTCCTTGTCTGTGCCGTCTGTCTTAACGCCTGCAATTACTGCGAGTTTTGCAAGACGAGCATGAGCTGTTTCACCGTAGTATTCAAGAACGTAGGGAAGGATTACTGCATTTGCAAGGCCGTGAGGAATGCCGTAGAAACCGCCGAGATTGTGAGCGATTGCGTGAACATAACCTACATAAGCTCTTGTGAATGCCATACCTGCATAGTATGAAGCCTTGAGCATTGTTTCTCTTGCTTCAACGTTCTTGCCGTCGTTGTAAGCTGTTTCAAGTGATTCGAAAATCATCTTTGTAGCTTTTTCAGCGTACATCTCTGTTGACTTTACGTTACTTCTGCCGATGTAAGCCTCAACTGCGTGAGTGAGGGCATCCATACCAGTTGTTGAAGTAATGTGAGGAGGAAGGCCTGTTGTAAGCTCGGGGTCAAGCACTGCGTACTTGGGTCTGAGTCTCGGGTCATTGATAGCGTTCTTTTCGTGAGTCTTACGGTCACTTACAACTGCTGCAAGTGTAACCTCTGAGCCTGTACCTGCTGTTGTGGGAACGGCAAAGAGAGGAGGAAGCTTATGTACGAGCTTGAGAACACCGCGCATTTTCTTTACGGGGATTCTGGGATTAGCAACTCTTGCACCTGCTGCCTTTGCACAGTCCATGGGTGAACCGCCGCCGAAAGCGATAAGACCTTCGCAAGCGTTGTCAACATAAAGCTGACGTGCATCTTCAATGTTTTCAATTGAGGGGTTGGGTTCTGTGCCGTCATAAACAACATACTCAACGCCTGCCTTTGTCATCTCTTCAAAAAGAGAATCAAGAAGGTGAATGCCCATAAGTCCCTTATCTGTTACGATAAGAACTTTTTTTACGCCCTTACTCTTAATGAACTCGGGAAGCTTGCGGATTGCACCGGGGCCCTCAAGGGTTTCGGGTTCTGACCAGTCAAAAGCAAACATAGCAATCTTAAATACTGACTGATATGCTCTGAAAAAGGCTTTTTTTAACTGCCACATCTGAAATCATCCTTTCAAAATATAATAGCTTTTGCTTTGCTATCTTTTATAATACTATCTTTTATATTTTATTTCAATAGAAAAAGGAAAATTTTACTGTTTGTTGACTATTTAATTCTTACAACACCTTAAAACTGTACTAAAGAAAGGTTAAATTCTTGTAATGGGATTTTTTCTGTGGTATACTTTATTATAACTATCGTATAAAATGTCCTGTTTTAAGGGAGGAATACTTAAATGTATCTTATTGTCAACAATAAAATTGAGCTTCAGAGTATTATTGTGTCTTGCGGCGGACAGAAAGCTACTGTCGCACCCGGAGGAAGTGCAGAAATTCCCGTGTTCGGAAACAAAATTGAGCTTACCGCTGAAGCAAGTGCTATAGACCTGCTTGACGGCTTTGAGGAAGAAAAGCCCGAAACCTTCAAGGAAAGAGTTTTAATGAAGCTTGCAAAGAAGTTCGCTGAAAAGGTTCCCGATATAGGACTTAATCTTAAGGTCACTTATGAAATCAATAATATTTCAGGTGACGTCAATATTGATTTTACAGAAGGCTGCGATGTTTCAGGTGACAATAAAATTGCCGAGTTTTTTGATCTGATGCCTGTAGGATATATGTTCCCGCACATTATAGCCTCAGAGGGAACGGTTACCGTTAAAAAGGCAGAGCCTACTAACAAGAAAAAGTTTCTCAGACTTTACAGAAACATTCTTCTCTTTGTCAACTCGGGACTCATTCTTGTGGATTGGTTTTTCTTTATTCCCGAATACCTTTATATCAAGCTCCAGGCCTCGGACAGTGTAATTAAAAAGAAGCTCAACAAGCTTTACAGTATGTCCGTTACCGAAAGAATACTCTATATGGATAAAATAACTGAGGAAGAAACAGAAGAAAAGAAAAAGCACGGCTGTCTGACAGGTATTTTGAAGGTTCTTCTCATTGTAGGAGTATTTGTTTTAATCGGTGCCTGGGCAAATTCTTCAGAACCCGACATAATAATTTCAGAAGATTTTCAGTCTGTTTATTACTTTGACGAAACCTTTGTCAGGACAGATGGCAAGCTGCCCGAAGACGCAAAGAAAGCTTTTCTTGAAAATTATTCAGCCGCTTATCCTCTCGGAGACGGTGAATATGACGAAGAAAATTATTACTGCTTTGTCTATGAAGATTCGAAGGGCGACAGATATATGTGGCTTCAGGATAACTACAATGAAGATTTTGACAAAGAATATAAGGATTATGAAAATCCTATGGTATACAAATCAACAGGTGAACAAGAAACGGAATAAAATATGTATAACGAACAGATAATCAGAAACGAGCTTTCACAATATAATAACAAAGTCCGTTTTATCTTTGAAGAAGAGGTAACCTCAACCAACGACGAGCTTGCTGACCTTGCAAGAAACGGTGAAAAAGAAGTCACCGTTATGCTTTCTGAAAGTCAGACAGGCGGCAAGGGAAGAATGGGCAGAACCTTCCACTCGCCAAAGGGCAACGGAATTTATATGAGTATTCTTCTTCGCCCGTCGTTTCTGCCGGAGGACTGCAATCTTCTTACTCCTATGGCCGCTGTTGCGGCGGCAAGGGCAATCGAAGAGGTTCTTTCGGTGAAAACTGATATCAAATGGGTAAACGATATTTACCTTAGCGGCAGAAAGGTCGCAGGCATTCTCACAAAGGCGGCATTTTCATCTTCGGACAAAACCGATTACGTTATCGTAGGTATCGGCATAAACCTGACTGAGCCTGAGGATGGCTTCAACGAGGAAATCAAGGATATTGCCGGTGCTTTAAAGGAAAAGGTTTCTTCCGCTGAAAGGGACAGGCTTGTGGGAGTATTCTTAAGGGAGTTTCTCTCTTATTATAATAGTATGCCCAAGGTGACCTTTTTTGAGGAATACAGAAAAAGGCTTCTCTATGTGGGTGAAGAAATCACCGTAAGAGAAAAGGAAAACTTTTACAGTGCCACCGTTCTCGGCATAAATGAACGGCTTCAGCTTCAGATTCTCACAGAAAACGGAGAAGAGAAAACACTCTACAGCGAAGAAATAACCATAAGAAGTAACCATAAGATTAGGGGATGATTTTTTGGCTAAGAAAAATACTACCAAAACTGCCGTAGTTGTCATTCTGGCAGTTGTTGCGGCAATACTCACCTTCGGTGCGGTGCTTACACTCGGTGAAAATACGGGTTTTATTCAGCCTACCACCACAGCAGCACCAACCACCACAACAGAAGCTCCCACAACCACAGAGCCACCGCCACCCCATATCACCTCAACGGCAACAATCCGTTCTGCAGGTGACGTGCTGATTCACATTCCTATTTTCAATGCAGCAAAAACGGCTGACGGCTACAACTTCGACAACATTTTCACTTATACGGATTCTCTTATTGAAGACAGCGATTACTTTGTAGCCAACCTTGAAACTGTTCTTGCGGGCTCAGGCAAGCCCTACAGCGGTTTCCCTCGTTTCAATTCACCCGACGAGATTGCAGATTCACTAAAAAAAGCAGGTGTTGACTGCCTTCTCACCGCAAATAACCACACCTTTGACAAAAACTATGACGGTGTTATCCGTACACAAAAAGTACTTAAGGAAAAAGGCTTTGCTTACACAGGTACAAGACAGAGTGAAGATGATAAGAAGTATCTCATTGCAAAGGTAAACGACATCGATTTCGGCATTGTCTGCTATACCTTTGAAACACCGTCATCAGGCGGAAAATCCCTCAACGGTATTTCCGTTGACAGCAAAACAGCTCCTCTTATCAATTCGTTCAAGCCCTCAAACCTTGCACCCTTCTATGAGGACCTCAGTGCTCAGATGAAAAAAATGAAGAAAAAGGGTGCGGAGGTTATTACGGTTTATCTTCATTGGGGTGAAGAATATCAGCTGACGCAAAACGCAAAGCAGATGGAAATTGCACAGAAGCTCTGCGATATGGGAGTGGATGTAATTATCGGCGGACATCCCCACGTTGTTCAACCTGTTGACCTTCTCACTTCAACAGATAAAAAGCATAAGACAGTTTGCGTATACTCTCTCGGCAACGTGCTTTCAAATCAGCGCAGAGCCTATATGGGACTTAAAACCGGCCACACGGAAGACGGTCTCGTTTTTGAAATGACCTTTTCAAAATACAGCGACGGAAAAGTCGTTTTTGAAAGTGTAAAAAGCATTCCTACCTGGGTACACGTTTACTCCTCAGGCGGAAAAAAGGTATATAACATAGTACCTCTTTCAAAAAATATGGACGGCAAGGCTGAAAAGCTGGGACTTAACAAATCAACCGACGGCTTAAGTCAGGCAAAGGCTTCCTATGAAAGGACAATGGCTATCGTAAAAAGCGGTACGGACAAGTGTAACAAGTACCTGAAATCAAAGGAAGTTATTGTAAAATAAAAAAGGCAGGTGAAAGCTCTGAAAAAGGTAAAACTTAAAACCAACCACCTTATACTTATTTATTCCTTTACAATACCAATGCTTACGGTGCTTTTAAGCTTCGCCTTTAAGGAGCTTGCACCCTTCGGAGGAAGAAGCATAATTTCAATGGACGGCTTTTCACAGTATTATCCCATGCTGATGAATATGACCGAGGCAATCAGAAACGGCGAGCTTTTCTACAGCTTTTCGGGCGCTCTCGGTTTCAACCTGTGGGCGCAGAATGCCTATTATACCAACAGTCCCTTGTGGCTGCTTGTTTATCTCGTACCTCACAGCTTTCAGGCAGTTGCAATAGATTTGCTTGTGATTCTTAAATTCGCACTATCGGGACTTTTCTTCTCCCTTTATCTTATAAAAACAGGCAAAGAGAAAAACAGCAACAAACGGTTTTTCCTTTATACTGCTCTTTCTGTTTCTTATGCCTTGAGCCAGTATATGTTGGCCTTTATAAATCAGCTTATGTGGACAGATGTTATAATGCTTCTGCCCCTTGTGATTCTCGGTCTTGAAAAGCTGTGGGAAAAAGACAGAATCGTTCTTTATGTAATCACCCTTTTTCTTTCAATATGGAGCTGCTTTTATATCGGCTATATGGTGTGTCTTTTCCTCTGTCTCTATTTTCTCTACCTTGCTTTCAGAGAAAAGCACACACTCACCCACATAATAAAAAAAGGTGTGCTTTTCACCTTTTCATCCCTTGTGGCAGGGGGCATAGCAGCCGTTGTGCTTCTGCCCACGGTAAAAGCACTTTCCCTTACAATGGCAAGCGACCTTGGATTTACAGACGGAATTCAGGTTAAATATACTCTTTTTGAGCTTCTCCGTCAGTTTTTGCCTTTTCAGAAAATCTCTCTTGAATACGGAGCACCAAATCTCTACTGCTCGGTTTTTGCCTTAGTGCTTATGACGGTGTTCTTCTTTCTTAAAAAGGTAGCGAAAAGGGAAAGACTTGTTTCATTTCTGTTTTTCTTCTTTATGCTTATTTCAATGAGCATAAATTTAGGTGAATTTGTCTGGCACGGCTTTCATTTTCCCAATCAGCTTCCTGCAAGACAGAGCTTTCTTTTAATTTTCCTGATTCTTTCCCTTGCTTCAAAGGGCGGAGAAGGTCTGAAGTTAAAAAAAGACTCTCTTTTCTCTGCCGTTTCGGTGGTTGCGATTGCAGGTGTTTCGATTAGCTTTTTCACAGTTTTTCAGGGCAACACCTGGGCGAGCCGTCTTGATTCTCTGCAGAGATATGAAAGCTCATTTGAAACGGTTAAGAAAAGCATTGCCGACGACGGCTTTTACCGTATGGAGTGGACGGGGGAAAAGAAAAACAATCTGCCTCAGCAATGCACCTATAACGGTATATGCTATTACTCCTCAACTATGACTGCCGACGCATATAAGTTTTTCGAAAATCTCGGAATGGAGCGCTACGCTCTGAGAGTAAGCACCCATTACACAGGTACTCAGATGACAGACGACCTTTTCGGCATAAAGTATATTCTTAAAGAAAAGCTCATCTATGAAAACGAAAATGAGCGTCTCAGCGTAAAAGTAAATGAAGATGCTCTGCCTCTCGGCTATCTTTCGGAAGGAGACGTAATAAGCCTCGACCTTGAAGAATATGAAAAGGGGAAAGAGGCACAGAAAGCACTTTTCAATTCTATTGTAAGCGGCGGCAGCGAAAACTATGATGAAGCTATAAGCTACCTTCACAGAAACGGCTTCAACCTTACAGAGTTCGATACCGACGATATAAAAGGAACGGTAAAAGCTGAAAAAGACGGTGTAATGCTTTTCTCAATTCCCTATGATGAGGGCTGGAGTGTAACACTTGACGGTGAAAGCGTTGCCACACAAAAGGCGGCAGGCTATCTTCTTTGCTTTGAGATAAGCGAGGGTGAACACGAAGTTGAACTGTCTTACACCGTGCCGGGAATCAAAGAGGGAGCAATCATAAGTATTTTTTCGATGCTCATTTTTGTGGTACTTGTTCTTTATGAAAAGAAAAAAAGAAAATGAGAACCCGACCCGACGAGCAAAAGATTCAAGCAGCCGCTTTACCGGACGGCTGCTTTTCACATTAAACAAAATTTTGCATAAAAACGCATAAAGAGATAATAATAAGCATAGGTTTACAACACAGATAAGTTTTGTAAAACAAAGCCAAAAAGGAGATATCTCAATGAAAAAAGCAGTTTCTTTGATTCTTGTAATCGGTGTTGTGGTTGCCCTTTTCACACTTGCCGCCTGCGGTGACGATACGATGAATGACGTGACCTCTATGCTTGACGACGGTGCAACTATGATGAGTGATATTGGCGAAAGCCTTTCCGAAAATCTTTCTGAGGCTCTTTCAGATGAAAGCACCGAGGAAGAATCAACCGAGGACACCACAGAGAATACCACAGGTGACACCACTGACACCACAGATGAAACACAGAATGGCCTGACGGCAGAATAAAACCGCCCTTGAGGCGGTTTTATTCTGCAAAGTTAAGAGTTGAAAGTTGAGAAGTGGTCGCAAATTTATGTTTGCGTAGAATTGAAGCAATAGTCTGCGGAGATAATCAGGTTATATAGGATAAAGAATTGATTTTGATCGGACGACCGATGGTCGCCCCTACGGCTTCACTCTGATTTGGCGGAATAAAGCTGTCCGTTTCAAGCTTGTAAAAGCGGATATAATCGGAGCTTTGCTCCCCACATTTCCACTTTCAACTTTTAACTCTTAACTTTTACTAAGAAAGAAGCTCCCTTTCGGGAGCTTCTTTCTTAGTATTTTCTTGAAAGCTTTGCTGTAGCTTCTTCCTTTGAAATCTTACCGATGTTGCAGTCAGCCATAATCTGAACGTCGCTGTCCTTAAGTCTGTAAAGACTCCAGATGCCGAGGGCGATTACAAGACCGATAATGGGTACAACATTGTAGGTAAACCAGAGACCGTCAAGTGCGCCGTCGGGCTGAAGAGCAATTGCGTTTGCTGCCTGAAGGTCTGCAAAGCCCTTGATTTCAATTCCTTCAAACTCTGTTCTGAAATTGAAAAGACCGAGAAGGAAAAGACCTAAACCGCTTGAAATTGCTGCTGAAAGCTTAACTGCAAAGGTCTGGATTGCAAAGGTGATACCCTTAGCTTCTGTACCTGTTGTGAACTGACCGTATTCTGCACAGTCAGGAGTAAAGGTGAATGCGAGAACGCCGATAATACCGAGAGGAACTGAACGAAGCATAAAGGTAACGATGAAAAGAACAAGGTTTTCTCTTGCAAAGCAAACGGGAATTGAAAGAAGAATTGCCGCAATTGTTGAAAGCTTGAAGAGAGTTGTTTTGTCAATTTTTCTGATAATTTTCGGAACAAAGAGAGCCATAATAAGCTGGGGAACAGCCGCAACCGTACCGGTTACAAGGGAGATAAGCTCGTTGCCGAAAATGTAGTAAGCTGTGAGAAGGTGAAGTGCTGTATAGGTCTGTGCGCCTGAATAGAAAATGTAACCGATGTAGTAGATAAGAAGATACTTGTTGCTGATTACATATTTCATCATACTTCTTACGGTGAACTGCTCCTCTTCCTCAGCCTTGTTTCTTTCTTCGCACTTGAAGCATACGGGGAACATAGTTGCAGCAGCAACAATTGCAATAATAACTGCTGTGGGGCCGTAACCGATATTGATTGTCTGACCGATAAGAAGAGTTACGAGAACTGTTGTAAGAGCTGAACCGATACCGCCGGTGATGCCCTTGAGTGAAAGGACAGTGTTTCTTTCTTCGATATTGCTTGTCATAGCTGTGATAATACCGAAAGCGGGTACGTCACAGATTGTGTAAGCTGTATCCCACACGATATAAGCCAGAGCGAACCAGATAAGCTTTACAACTTCAGAAGCTGCTGAGGGAATAATAAATACAGCGATTGTTGCAGCGGGTGTAAGTGCGCAGGCAATTTTCAGCCAGGGTATGTACTTCTTTCCGCTTTTGAATTTAACCTTATCGAAGATAACGCCGAAGATTGCATCATTTACTGCGTCCCAGATTTTTACGATAGTAACGATCATACCTGATTTTACGGGGTCAATTTCCTTGAACACAAGGTAGGTGGTAAGGTATGCCGCCAGCATATTGTAAATCATATTCTGACCGAAGAAATAGCTGTAATAGCTTTTTCTTTCGATACTGTTGGTTTGCCAGAGTGGATTTTTGTTTGGTTTCATAATAAAACTCCTTTTCTCCTTTTTTATATAATAGTATTCTAACACTCAAAGAAAAGCAAGTCAACACTATTCTTTGTTTTTATCACTTTCTTAACTAATCTTTACAAGAATGAATCTTTGTGGTAGAATTGACTTGTATATAAGTTAAATTTAAAGTTTCAGCTTTACTATAAACAAAAATACCCAAGAGGTTAATGATATGGATACTAATGAAATTATGACTCAGGCAGATAAAGCAAGGAAAAAGCGATATCAGAAGGAAAAGCTTGTAATGTACCTTTTTAAGGGCGGAATCATTGCCCTTTTCAGTCTTATACTTTACTTCGTGTGGCTGACACATTTCAACCCCTTTATTCCCACCCCCTTCTTCAGAATGGGTAACTATCTCCTTCTTGCTCTTTTCGTTGCAATTTACTCCTCATTCGTAAATGTTTACGGCGGCTTTGCGGTGGGTACTGCTCCCGTTTCCGACCTTGTATTCTCTCAGATAATTGCCATAGGCTTCCTTCAGGGTTTTTCTTATGTAATGTTCTCACTTCTGAGCTACCGTCTTGTATCTCTCTGGCCCTTTATCGGAATGTTCGTTGCTTTTTCACTTTTTGCAGTTGTATGGTGTCTTCTTGCAAACAAGATTTATTTCTCAATTCATATTCCGAAGAAAACCATTGTACTTTTCGGCAATGTGGATTCCTACTATTCACTTAAGAATATCCGTAGCATGAAAAACCGTTTCAACGTTGTGCGTACCTTCAACTGCGAAAAGACTTCTCTTCAGGAGCTTTTTGAATCACTCAGAACCGTTGATGCAATTTTCCTTTGCGGTGTGCCCTCAGATTACAGAAACGAGGTAGTGAAATTCTGTATTGCCAACGACAAGGTGGCTTACGTAAAGCCCAAAATTTCTGATACTATTATAAGAGGCGGAAAAACCATTCAGCTTCTTAACATTCCGGTTTACCGCTGCAAGAGAAAGGACAACAGCGGTCTGCTTTATCAGATTGTAAAAAGAGGTCTCGATATAATCCTTTCACTGATTGCAATTGTAATCGCTTCACCTGTTATGCTTGTAACCGCCATTGCTATAAAGGCTTATGATAAGGGAGACGTGCTTTATAAGCAGGTAAGACTCACCAAAAACGGTAGGGAATTCAAGGTGCTTAAGTTCCGCAGTATGATTCAGAATGCGGAAAAAGACGGCGTTGCACGTCTTGCCTCAGACCACGACGACAGAATTACACCCATAGGTAAGATTATCCGTATGCTCCGTCTTGATGAACTGCCTCAGCTTTTCAATATACTTAAGGGTGATATGTCCTTCGTGGGACCGAGACCTGAAAGACCGGAAATTGCCCATCAGTATGAAAGCGAAATGCCCGAATTTGCACTTCGTCTTCAGGTTAAGGCAGGCCTTACAGGCTACGCTCAGGTTTACGGAAAATATAATACACCGCCTTACGACAAGGTTCAGATGGACCTTATGTATATTGCAAATCAGTCTCTTCTTGAAGACCTGAGACTTATGCTGATGACCTTCAAAATTCTTTTCATCCCCTCAAGCACAGAGGGTGTTGACGCAAATCAGACCACAGCACAAAGACAAAACGGTGACACAGATAAAGAGTGATTTTATGGACGATTTTTCAAATTTCAAGGCAGAAGAGCCGAAAGTTCACGACGGTAGCTTTTTTGCAAGAAGGACAATTGAAACCAAAGCACTTCGAAAGCTGAGCTTCCTTGCAGGCTCGGCTGTGCTTCTTTATGTCTTCATACAGAATATGCTTTTCATTCTCGTTGAGCTTTTCGGTTTTATGGAGGTTTATAAAAACAACTACCTTTTCAGTGGCGGAATAGATATTCTTATGACCGTGCTGGGTGTGTTTGTGCCCTTCACGCTCCTCGGAAGAAAAATGAAAAGCGTCTCAGGTGAAAAAGAGCCCGTGCTTTCAGAAGCTCCAAATAATTTTATGCTCCTTCTTTTCGGCACTCTCGGTGCAACGGGCTGTGTAATGCTGTCTAATATTTTCTCCTCATATATTACCTATTTCATCTCCCTTATAGGCTATGAGCTTTCAGCACCCGATATCAATATGCCTGAGGGCGTTTTCGGTTTTCTTCTCAGTATGCTGAGAATCAGCGTTCTTACGGCGATTGTTGAGGAATATGCTCTGAGAGGTCACGTTCTGGGCAACCTGAGAAAATACGGCGACACCTATGCAGTTCTTATGTCGGCGGCAATTTTCTCCCTGATGCACGGCAATCTTATTCAGGTGCCCTACGCAATGCTTTCGGGTGTGGCTTTAGGCATTTTCACTCTTAAGACAAAATCCATCTGGCCTGCAGTTATCGCCCATGCCATCGGTAACGGACTTTCAGTTGCGACTACCTATCTCATAAAGATTATAGGTGAAGAAACGGCAATGCTTCTTTACTCCTACGCAATGTATGTGCTGATTTTTATCGGTCTTGTGGCAACCTTTATCTTTGCCTTCAGCACCAAGGACAGACCCCTCAGAAAATCCGAGTCTGTACTGAAGCCTATTGAAAAGCTTTATCACTTCCTTTTCACCCCACCCACCTTTGCCGCTTTTCTCATTATGCTTTTCATTACGGCAAAGTCAGTTTCATAAGGTGAATAAGATGGAGCACAGAAAGTTTATGACCGCCGCCCTTTCCGAAGCAGAAAAGGCAAAGGAAAAAGGCGAAATACCCGTCGGTGCAGTTATTGTAAAAGACGGTGAAATAATTGCAAAGGCTCACAACGAAACCGAAACGAAAAACAGTCCTCTTGCCCACGCAGAGCTTATGGCAATAAAAGAGGCTATGGAAGCTTTAAATGCAAAGTATCTTTCAGACTGCACCTTATATGTTACCCTCGAGCCTTGCCCCATGTGTATGGGTGCGCTTTTACACGCAAGAGTGGGCAGCATTGTTTTCGGTGCTTATGATGAAAAAACGGGCTCTGCAGGAAGCAAGGCAGATTTCAGCGATTTTTCATTTTTCAGAAAGCCGCAGATTCTCGGCGGATATATGGAGGAAGAATGTGCAGGGCTTCTGACAGAGTTTTTCAGGAATTTGAGATAAAAAATCTGATTATTTTCCTCAAAAAGGGCACAATAAAAATGTCGCAAAAAAAGTTGAAAAAAGTTTAAAAAAAGGCTTGACAGATATTGAATGTTGTGATATTATATTCCAGCGTTGTGAATGCGGCGTAAAGATGGCGGCATAGCTCAGTTGGCTAGAGCATTCGGTTCATACCCGGAGTGTCGTAGGTTCGAGTCCCACTGCCGCTACCAATTCTACAATAAAGAGTGTCGGATAACGTGTCCGCCTCTTTCATATATAAGGCCCGGTGGTCAAGCGGTTAAGACACCGCCCTTTCACGGCGGTAACACGGGTTCGAGTCCCGTCCGGGTCACCAAAAAGAAAAGTCACACAAAAGTGTGACTTTTTTCTTTTTGGAATGAAGCGTGCCTGCGGCACATGAAAAATGAAGCGGCCTGCGGCCATGAAGCACACCCTGACGGGTGTATGACTATTTTAAAGCACGCTTTGCTTCATGATGAACACAGTTCATCGCTTCATGTTTGCGAAGCAAACGCTTCATACGAGCTATGCGAGTGCTTCATTTGACTCTTCTCATTATTTAAACAACAGTACACAAAGAAAGATTGATTTGTCTTTTAATCCGTGTTATTATACAAAAAAGGAGAGTGGAAAATATGGTTATCAGAAAACTCACAACCGAAGATTATGAACAGGCTGAAGCTCTGTTTCATAAGTTACATAACATTCATGTTGAAGCTCTGCCTGATTTATTCAAAGAGCGTGACCTGATATACAGGAAAAGAGATTTTAAAAAGCTTGTAAAAAGCAAAGATAAAATTCTTCTCT
Source organism: Clostridia bacterium (assembly GCA_017522205.1). Classification (GTDB taxonomy): domain Bacteria; phylum Bacillota; class Clostridia; order Oscillospirales; family Acutalibacteraceae; genus UBA6857. The sequence goes on along the minus strand of JAFWZS010000079.1, from coordinate 2,911 downwards.
GCGCTGAAGAAAAGGGCAGAATAATCGCTGTCAGCAACACAAAGCTCTGCACATCGGGTATGACAGAAATAAAAATGGCTTTTATGGATGCCATCTATGTTGAAGAGGGATACAGAAAAAACGGTGTTGGTAAGCAGCTGTTTCTTGAAACAGAACGCATGGCAAAAGAGTGGGGAGCAAAGCGCCTTGACCTTTCTGTGTGGAACTTCAACAAAACCGCTCTCGGCTTTTATGAGGCTTTGGGTATGCAGATTCAGAATTATACTTTGGAAAAGGTTTTCTAACCCTTTAAGCACATCTGCCAATTGACACCCGCTTTTTACCAGAAAACTTTGTCAAAAAATATCTTTTTAACTCTTGATACATTTAATTTTACGTGTTATAATAGCTTAATATCATTTAGCAATTAAAAGCATATTTCTAAAAACGAGAGAAAGGATCATGGCTATGGAATTCAACTCAAAGTTTGTAAAAGAAGGTCTCACCTTCGACGACGTACTTCTCATCCCTGCAGAATCAGACGTTCTTCCTGCAGATGTATGTCTTGAAACCCAGCTCACAAAAGGCATCAGACTCAACATTCCCGTAATGACTGCCGCAATGGACACAGTTACGGAATCAAGAATGGCAATTGCTATCGCCCGTGAAGGCGGTCTTGGTGTTATCCACAAGAATATGTCAATTGAGGCTCAGGTTCAGGAAGTTGACAAAGTTAAGAGAAGTGAAAACGGTATCATCTTAAACCCCATGTTTTTGGCTCCCGACAACTACGTTTATGAAGCTGAAAACCTTATGCACAACTACCGCATTTCAGGTGTGCCCATCTGCGAAGATGGCAAGCTTGTAGGTATTCTTACAAACCGTGACCTTCGTTTCCTCTCGGATTACAATATTAAAATCAGCGAAGTTATGACCAAGGAAGGTCTTATCACAGGCCCCGTTGGCACAACTCTTGAAGAAGCTAAGCTCATCCTTATGAAACACAAAATTGAAAAGCTTCCTCTTGTTGATGACAAGGGCTATCTTACAGGTCTTATCACAATCAAGGATATTGAAAAAGCTGTTCAGTATCCCAACTCAGCAAGAGACAGCGAAGGCAGACTTCTCTGCGCTGCTGCTCTCGGTGCAACTGCTGACGTGCTCGACAGAGCTGCTCCTCTCGTTGCTGCTCACGTTGATGCATTCGTTCTTGATTCAGCTCACGGTCACAGCAAAAACATCCTTAAGGCAGTTGAAAAGGTTAAGGCTGCATTCCCCAACGTTTCACTTATTGCAGGTAACGTTGCGACAGCTGAAGCTACAAAGGCTCTTATCGAAGCAGGTGCTGACTGCGTTAAGGTTGGTATCGGCCCCGGCTCAATCTGTACAACCCGTATCGTTGCAGGTATCGGTGTTCCTCAGATTACTGCTATTTATGACTGCGCTGAAGAAGCTGCCAAGTACGGCAAGAACGTAATCGGTGACGGCGGTATCAAGTATTCAGGTGAAATCGTTAAGGCTATCGCTGCAGGTGCAAGTGCAATTATGGTTGGTTCACTTGTTGCAGGCTGTGAGGAATCACCCAGCGACACAGAAATCTATCAGGGCAGAAAGTATAAGGTTTACCGTGGTATGGGTTCAATTGCTGCTATGAATCAGGGCAGTAAGGACAGATACTTCCAGGCTAACAACAAGAAGCTCGTTCCCGAAGGCGTTGAAGGCCGTGTACCTTACAAGGGAACACTCAGCGAAACCGTATATCAGATGATGGGCGGTCTTCGTGCAGGTATGGGTTACTGCGGCTGCGCAACAATTGACGAGCTTAAGGAAAAGACACAGTTCGTAAGAATCACAAACGCAGGTCTTATTGAAAGCCATCCCCACGATATTTCAATTACAAAAGAAGCTCCCAACTATTCAATGGGCAACAACTAAATTAAACTGTTCTTTAAGCGACACTTCATTGCGGGGTGTCGCTTTCATTTTGTTTATCTCTCACCGCAAACTACTTTCTCAGAGAAATAATAATTTACAAATAAAACCGTGTATCACACAAATTTAACACACATATGTTTATATTTTAATATACCCGTAACAACTCGGCTGTGTTTTCTTTCTATAATGAAACTGTGGCCGATTTGTTTTATCGGCACAAACCCGGATGGAAGGAGAAATAAAAATGAAGAAAAAACTACTCTCACTCACAGCGTTTCTGCTTTTGCTTGTAACCCTTGCTTTTTCAGCTTCGGCAGCAAACATAAAGGAATTCAAAAGCAAAAGCACATTCACACCCGTAACATACTCATCTCACAAGGCTACATCTGAGGTGACACTTTACGGTAATGCGGACTATCTTTGTATGAAGGCTTATGTAGATGCAAGTGGTACAGATATATTCTGCCTTGAAATTTTCTCAGACTCAAAAAGAACAAAGCAGATACTGAACTATTCCAACAGATTCAAAAAAGGAACAAGCTATCAGGACATTCTTTTTGACCTTACCTCACTCAAAAGTAAGACATATTATGCAACAGCTTATGTAATGAAGGAAAGCTCGTTGCTCGGACCTTATGGGTATAATCTGCAGCAAGACCCGGACACAGTGAAGAAATTCAAAATCACTGTCAAAAGAGACGGCACATCAATCAAGAATATGAAGTGCATTATGTACGGCTATGAAAATACATTTTACGGCCCTGCAATCTATTGGTACTCCGTTCCCGGTGCAACAAAGTATTACGTTTACAAATACACCGACAGTAAGTATAAGAAAATTGCAACAGTTGATGCAACCGACGAAGAATTTTCATTCTATGTTGACGAAACCCTCAAAAGCAAAAATGCAACAAGATACTATAAGGTAAAAGCCGTAAAGGGTTCATCTGCAACGGCTCTTTCGGAAAAGCTTAAGGTTGTTACTCTTAAAGCACCC
>JAFWZS010000078.1 GCA_017522205.1 Clostridia bacterium | reverse complement strand
CGTTTGATAGTCCTTAGACTATCGAATCTCGGGTTCCTTTTCTTATCTCGTTGTTTAATTTTCAAGGTCCAATTGCTATCCTCTTGCGAAAGACAGCTCAAAGAGTATACCACATCAGATATCCTCTTGTCAATACTTTTTAAAAAGTTTTTTTAACTTTTTTGTATTGACTTTTCTTTTAGGCTTTCTGCTCTTTGCGGAAAGCTCAATCATAATATCATTTTGCACAAGAAAAGTCAAGAGTTTTTGGGCAAGTTTACAAAGTTTTCGAACCACTTTTCCGGGTGTTTTTCAGGTGCTTCAAGGTGGTGTGGTTTGGGGCGTTTCGGGACACAAGATGTGGGTTTTGGGTGTGGAAAAACCGCTCTCTTTTTACAGAAAGCGGTTGGCTTTTTATTGTGCCCTCGTCGGGCGGGCATACTTTTCTTGAAAGAAAAGTATCAAAAGAACTTTACTGGTTTTATTACTCTGCACCCAGTGCATCCAGTGACTGCTTCTTAAGGTATGCATTGATAAATCCGTCAATGTCACCGTCCATAACAGCATTGATATTACCCATTTCAAAGCCTGTTCTGTGGTCCTTTGCAAGGGTATAGGGCATAAATACATAGGAACGGATCTGGCTGCCCCAGCCGATTTCCTTCTGCTCGCCCTTGATATCCTCAATCTTATCGAGATGCTCTCTCTCTTTGATTTCAATAAGCTTTGACTTAAGCATACGCATACAAACTTCTCTGTTCTGATGCTGGCTGCGTTCTACCTGACAGGATACAACAATACCTGTGGGCTCGTGGATAAGACGAACTGCTGATGAGGTCTTGTTAACCTTCTGTCCGCCTGCACCCGATGCACGGTAAACTTCCATCTTGATATCTTCAGGTCTGATTTCAACTTCAACGCTGTCGTCGATTTCGGGCATAACTTCAAGTGAAGCAAATGAGGTGTGTCTTCTTCCTGATGAGTCAAAGGGTGAAACACGTACAAGTCTGTGTACGCCCATTTCACTCTTAAGGTAACCGTAAGCATTCTCGCCCTCGATTACAACAACCGCACTCTTAAGACCTGCTTCGTCACCGTCAAGGAAGTCAACGGTTGTAAACTTGAAGCCCTTCTTTGTTGCCCACTGACCGTACATTCTGAAAAGCATCTGGCACCAGTCCTGAGCCTCTGTTCCGCCTGCACCTGCGTGGAAGGTAAGGATTGCGTTGTTGTTATCGTATTCACCTGAAAGAAGTGTTGCAAGGGTCTGCTTTTCAAGCTCTGCTTCAACTGCCGCTACACTTTCCTCGCAATCGGGAAGAAGGTCAAGGTCTTCCTCTTCGTCTGAAAGCTCAATCATAACAAGTGCATCGTCAAATGCAGTCTTAAGGTCTTCGTAAGCCTTTATCTTGCCTTTAAGTGAAGCAATTCTCTGAAGCACCTTCTGTGAATTTGCAAGGTCGCCCCAGAAATCCTCAGCTGCTGTCTGTTCTTCAAGCTCTGCAACTTCCTTTGCCATAGCCTCAAGGCCTAATGCACCTGCAAGCTCACTAAGAGGCTTTTCGCTTTCAAGCAGTTTTAATCTTAATTCTTCAAACTGTATCATTATTACTTTTCCTTTCGGTTGTATAGTTTCGTTTGAGTTTTTCGAGTATTACATCTCTGTTCACCTTTACATGTTTGCAAATTTATCCTTTTATATTATACATATTTATTTTTAAAGGGCAACACCTTTACCGAAAATATTTTTCCATATAAGGCAAAAACTTTTAAAGCCCGGTTTATTTTCGGGGGTTATATTATATATAGTATAGTTTTTTGCAAAAAAGTTTCCCTAAACAATTGCATTTAACAAAGAAAACATATACAATAAAGCAGTGCTGATTTTTTATACTGTTATATAAGGAGATATAAATGCGATATTCAGATTATAAGTGCGACGGCTGTGGCAAAGTTTTTCTTGATAATGACGATATTGTTGTCTGCCCCGAATGTGCCACACCTCAGCACAGAGAATGCTATAACGAAAAAGGCGGCTGTGTAAACAGTCACCTTCACTCTGAGGATTTTCAGTGGCAGGGCGAAAAGGTTGCCACAGAAAAAACTCCCTCAGCCCCTGCAGAAAAAAGGGAAGAGACAGTCAGAGACCTTGTCTGTCCTAACTGCCATTATGCTAACCCTCACGGCAGTACATCCTGTCATAAGTGCGGTATGAAGTTTACTCTTTTCGGTATCAATCTTGCCGAAAAGGCTCAGGAGGAAGAACAGCCACAGGACGAGCCTCCCGTAAAGCCCGGAGTTGAACCGAAAATGACACCGCCTGATTATCCGGCGCCCTTTACTGTAGGCAGTGGAAACGAAAACGACGACGAACAACTTCCCGTAACCCGAGAAGAACAGATGAGCAACTTCCTTTCTCAGACCATTGCCAATGCTTCCGGCTACAACACCGGAGAAACAGAGGACAATCTTTTCAAGGGACCTTTCCCCGACGATATGAAAATCGACGGCATTCCGGCTAACACCATGGGTGCTTTCCTTGCAAAGGATTCGGGAAAGTACATTGAAAAATTCAGAAAAATCTCCTCGGGTAAAAAGCTTTCCTTTAACTGGGCAGCATTCTTCTTCTCACCCTACTGGTTCTTTTACAGAAAGCAGTGGAGACCCGGTGTAATTTTTCTTACCGTTCAGCTTTGCCTCAATATTATTATGACACCTGCTGCAACGGAATTTCTCAGCTTCTATGAGCACCTTGCAACCCTTGACGCAGCAAGCCTTACCGAAGCGGCAATGGCAGAGCTTGTTACACAGATGAACACCCTTATGGAGCCTATGGCGATTTTCTTCGCAATTATGTTTGCCGTAAAAGTTATTGCAGGCTTTATCGCCAACCCACTTTACAGAAGATACACAGTAAAAGAGCTTAAAAAGGTTGCCGCTGAGCCTAACCGCAATCAGAAGCTCACCCGTATTCTGAAGTTCGGCGGCATTTCACCACTTATGCCTCTTGCGGCTTACTTTGCAGAGCAGATGCTCTCACTTATTTCAAGCTATTTCTTTTAATTAAGTAATCACCTGTACTTCTGCAGGTGATTATTTTTTCTAATGGCATTTTAATAAAAGGTGTGATATAATACTTTTGGAACAAACCCTAAAAAGGAGAGATTAAAATGAGAATACTTGTGGCAGAGGATGAAAAAGCCCTTAACAGAATACTTGTTAAACAGTTCACCAAGCTTGGCTACAGCGTTGACAGCTGTTTTGACGGTGAAAGTGTTTTTGATTTTCTCGCAGGCGCAACTTATGATGCAATTGTGCTTGACGTTATGATGCCGAAAAAAGACGGCTTTACCGTGCTTACTGAAATGCGTCAGCAGCGCATCAACACTCCCGTTATTTTTCTCACGGCAAAAACTGAAATCAGCGACCGAGTGCACGGTCTTGACCTTGGTGCAAACGATTACCTCATAAAGCCCTTCTCTTTTGAGGAGCTTGCGGCAAGAGTGAGAATGATTACCCGTGATTCCACAGGTAACAGCACAAACACCTTTACTGTGGGCGACCTTACCGTTGACATAAAAAGCCGTGAGGTTAAAAGAGCCGGAAAGAGAATTGAGCTTTCAGCAAGGGAGTACTCCATTCTTGAAGCTCTTATCAGAAATGCCGGAACGGTTATGTCAAGAGAAAAAATTGAAAGCAGGTGTGGAATTACGATTACGAGGGCGGTACAAACGTAATTGACGTTTACATCCGTTATCTCAGAAAGAAAATTGACGACGATTTCGACACAAAGCTCATTCATACCGTAAGAGGCGTTGGGTATGTGCTCAGGGTGACTGCAGTCGAACCCGATAAGGTTTAACGGGGTATATTTTCACCGTAACATCGTTAAAAAGCCTTGAAAGGCACCAGCCTTTCTGCGTTTTTTGCCTTGTTACAATAAAAATCTTCTCCCGTTAAACTTCGAAGAACCTTAAATGCCCGAGTTATAGTGCATTTGAGGATTTCTTCGACGAAACAATACTCGCGTCTTGCGAGGAGAAAAATCATCAAAGGTGCTGTAAATCGGACATTTAAGGCT
>JAFWZS010000077.1 GCA_017522205.1 Clostridia bacterium | reverse complement strand
TCAAGAGTAAGTCCTGCGACATTGAAAAAGAACCTGGCGTTAATTAACGCCAGGCCTAAGAAAGTTTTAAATTACCAAAAACCTTTGGATTTATTTGAGGATTCGCTTAAAAAGTGTTGCACTTAGTTTGACAAATCATTCCGGCATTAACCGAACTTATATTTATCTTTGAATTCGTAATACTTATCAGCAAACGCAGGATTGTCCTTGTTTTTGAATTCGTGCAGATACTCGTGAACACCCATGCTGCTGTGTGAAATTTCAATCATACTTGCGCAGATGTCTGAGCAGTGGTCGGATACTCTTTCGAGAGCTGAAAGAATATCGTTGTAAACAAGTCCCTGCTCAAAGGTGCAGTTGTCTTTAAGCATACGCTCGATATGGTTGTTCTTAGCCTTAGCTGTAAGCTTATCAATAACCTGTTCAAGTGCCTCAACTTCTGTAGCAAGCTCAATGTTGTTGTGTCTGAAAGCCTTGCTTGTCATATCCATAGCTTCAAGAACTGCCGTTGCAATAATTGTAAGCTCGTTTTTAGCACTCTGTGAAAGCTTCATATTGCCCTCACTCATTTCCCTTGCATAAGCGCTGATATGAACTGCGTGGTCGGAGATTCTTTCAAAGCCTGAAATAACATGAAGCAGCTTTGTCATTTCGTAGCTGTCCTCAGCAGTAAGGTCTGTAGCGCTGAGCCTTACAAGATATGAGTTGATGACGTCTTCATATTTATCAATTTTTTCTTCCAGCTTTTTAATACGCTCAGCACGTTTTTCATCGTAGGATGAAAGCTGACCGAGACCCTTGCTTATGGCAATGCTTGTTTCCTTAACCATTTCATAGGTTCTTTCTCTCGCCTGCTGAAGGGCAACACCGGGGTTGATGAAAAGACGTTCGTCGAGAAGAATAACCTCTTCTTCCTCGTTGCTTTCAGTATCCTTAATCATCTTTGTCGAAACCTTTTCAAGAAGCTTTGAAAGGGGCAGGAAGATAGCTGTTTCTATAAGGCTGCATGCAGTATGAATAACAGCAACGTCAACAGCACTTGCTGACTTATCCACAAAGGTAAACTTGAAAATAAGATCTGCACCGTAGAAGAGGAGCATAAGAATTATTGAACCGAAAACATTGAAGTTGAAGTGAATCATTGCGGCACGCTTTGCATTTTTGTTTGCACCCATTGATGAAAGAAGTGCAGTTACGCAGGTACCGATATGCTGACCGAGAATAATGGGGAAGGCAGCACCTACGGTTACCTGACCGGTTACACAAAGTGCCTGGAGAATACCGACCGAAGCTGATGATGACTGAATGATACCTGTGAGAATTGCACCTGCAAGAATGCCTAAGAAGGGATTTTTAAACAGAACAAAAAGCTGAGTGAATTCAGGTACATTCTTAAGGCCTGAAACTGCGTCTGAAGCAGTGTCCATACCAAACATAAGCACCGCAAAGCCAAGGAGAATCATACCCAGATCCTTTTTCTTGCTGTCTTTGAGAAATACGTAAAGGATAACACCAATAAGAGCAAGAATGGGAGTGAATGATGTAGGCTTCAGAAGCTGAATTAAAATACTGTCACCGCTTAGTCCCGTAAGGCTGAGAATCCACGCAGTTACGGTTGTACCGACATTTGCGCCCATAATTACGCCCACAGACTGACTGATAGTCATAATGCCTGAGTTTACAAAACCTACTACCATAACAGTTGTAGCTGATGAAGACTGGATAACCGCCGTTACAGCAAGGCCAAGCAAAAAGCCGGTATACTTATTGGAGGTGAATTTTGAAAGCAGTCCCGAAAGCTGACCGCCTGCTTTCTTTTCAAGGGCAGAACCCATATAGTTCATACCGAAAAGAAACAGAGAGATTCCTCCGATAAAGGTCAAAACATCAAAAATTGTCATAGGTTATTCTCCTTTTCAGGGATAAAAGTTTTCGCTGAAGCAATTTTATCATATATGTCATAATAATTCTACAGGTTTCAGAAAAAAATATGCAAAAAAATACATCCCGAAAAATGGGATGTATCTGTTTTATCCAATGTAGCTTATTGCCGCAAGTGCTGCCATTGCACCGTCGGAAACTGCCGTTGCAATCTGACGGATACTCTTTGTTCTGCAGTCCCCTGCAGTGAAAATGCCCTCTTTGCTTGTAATGCAGCTTTCGTCAGCCTTAACATAGCCGTACTGAAGCTCAACATTATCCTTGAATGCTTCATTGTCAGGCTGAAGACCGATTGCAACAAAAACACCGTCAGCAGTAACGGACTTAGTTTCACCGTCAGCATTTATATTTACGCTTACCTTTTCGCCTTCTTTGCTGAAGGAGAGAATTTCAGCGGGCATAATGAAGCTTACCTTTTCGTCGGCATAAAGAATGTCCTGAAGCTTCTGTTCACCTGTAAGATGGGGAAGATTCTGAATAACCGTTACGCTTTTTGATGTCTTTGAAAGAAGAACTGCCTCCTGAAGAGCTGAGTTGCCGCCACCGATTACGATAACGTCCTTGCCCTCATAAAAAGCACCGTCACAAACAGCACAGAAGGAAATTCCTTCGCCGATTAATTCTTCTTCACCGTCTACACCAAGGTGTCTGTGCTTAGCGCCTGTTGCAATGATAACTGCCTTACCCTCAAATTCTCCGCCTTCGCAGTGGAGAATTTTGCTTTCGCCCTTATCTTCAAGTGAAAGTACGGTATCAAGCTCAACCTCTGCACCCAGAGCGATTGCCTGCTCAACCATTTTGTCTGAAAGCTCCATACCTGAAACCTCACCGAAGCCGGGATAGTTTTCAATTTTCGGAGAGAAATTCATCTGACCGCCGAAGCTTTCCTTTTCAATTATAAGAACAGATTTTCCTGCTCTTCTGCCGTAAATTGCGGCAGCGAGTCCCGCAGGACCCGCGCCGATAATAAGAATGTCGTACATAATCTATACAGCCTTCTTCTGTGCTATAAATTCTTTAATCTGTGCAACACCTGCATACTTTACAAAACCGTCTTCAGTTTCAATAACAAGTGTAGGTGCCTGCTTAACATCGTAGCCTCTTGCAAGGTCAGCGTTGTCTGTTGCAAGAAGAGTTTCGTAAACGATGCCTTCCTTGTCAAGGAGCATCTTAGCTACCTTGCAGTTGGGGCAGGTTGCGCTTGTGAAAAGCATAACTCTCTTAACTTCCTTTGCACATTCGCACTTTTCTTCTGCTGCAATGTCAACATTGCCGTGCTTGAGAATTGACTTTTCAATGATGTAGTCCTGACGGTGCTTGAATTCCTGGCTCTTACCTGCGTTCCAGTTCTGAACGGGACGGTAGTAGCCTGTGATTCTTGAGTAAACCTCAGTTTTCTTTCCGCAGTCGGGACATTCGTAAACTTCACCCTTGATGTAACCGTGGTCACGGCAGATTGAATATGTGGGTGAAAGTGTGTAGTAAGGAAGTGAGTAGTTTTCTGCAATCTTTCTTACAAGGTTTGCAGCAGCCTTCCAGTCGCTCATCTTTTCACCGAGGAATGCATGGAATACAGTACCTGAGGTGTAAAGTGTCTGAAGTCCGTCCTGAATGTCAAGAGCATCAAATACGTCGTGAGTGAAACCAACGGGAAGATGTGAGGAGTTGGTGTAGTAAGGTGTTTCGTCCTCTGTCTTAGCTGCTGTGATAATTGAGGGATAACGTGCTACGTCATGCTTTGCAAGACGGTAGGTTGTTGATTCAGCAGGAGTTGCTTCAAGGTTGTAAAGGTCACCGTACATTTCCTGATAGTCGGAAAGGCGTTCTCTCATATGGTTGAGAACATTCTTTGTGAATTCCTGAGCTGTCTCGTGTGTAAGATCCTTGCCGATCCAGTTTGCGTTGAGACAAGCTTCGTTCATACCGATAAGACCGATTGTTGAGAAGTGGTTGTTGAATGTTCCGAGATAGTGCTTTGTATAGGGATAGAGACCTTCGTCAAGAAGCTTTGTGATGATTGTTCTCTTAATCTTAAGTGAACGTGCAGCAATATCCATCATCTTGTCCAGACGTCTGTAGAATTCTTCCTCTGTTGTTGAAAGGAAAGCGATTCTGGGCATATTGATTGTAACAACGCCTACTGAACCTGTTGATTCACCTGAACCGAAGAAGCCGCCTGACTTCTTTCTGAGTTCACGAAGGTCAAGACGAAGTCTGCAGCACATTGAACGTACATCTGAGGGTTCCATATCGGAGTTGATGTAGTTTGAGAAGTAGGGTGTGCCGTATTTTGAAGTCATTTCGAAGAGAAGCTTGTTGTTCTCTGTCTCTGACCAGTCAAAGTTCTTTGTGATTGAGTATGTGGGAATGGGATACTGGAAGCCTCTGCCATTAGCATCGCCTTCAATCATAACCTCGATGAATGCACGGTTAACCATATCCATTTCCTTCTGGCAGTCCTTGTAGTAGAAATCCATTTCCTTGCCGCCTACAATAGCCTTCTGCTCAGCGAGGTCACCGGGAACAACCCAGTCAAGAGTGATGTTTGTGAAGGGAGCCTGTGTACCCCAACGTGAGGGAGTGTTTACGCCGTAGATGAAGGACTCGATGCACTTTTTAACTTGTTCGTATGAAAGGTTGTCTGCCTTTACGAAAGCTGCAAGATATGTATCAAATGATGAGAAAGCCTGAGCGCCTGCCCATTCGTTCTGCATAATGCCGAGGAAGTTAACCATCTGGTTGCAAAGAGTTGCAAGGTGCTTGGGAGGAGCTGAGCTGATTTTGCCTGTTACGCCGCCGAGGCCTTCCTGAATAAGCTGCTTCAGGGACCAGCCTGCACAGTAGCCTGTAAGCATTGAAAGGTCATGAAGATGAATGTCACCTGCTCTGTGAGCGTTTGAAATTTCATCGTCATAGATTTCTGAAAGCCAGTAGTTAGCAGTGATTGCACCTGAGTTTGAAAGAATGAGACCGCCTACTGAATATGTAACGGTTGAGTTTTCCTTAACTCTCCAGTCAAGGTCCTTAACGTATGAGTCAACAACATCCTTATAGTCAAGAATTGTGGACTTCATATTACGGATTTTTTCTCTCTGCTTTCTGTAGAGAATATAAGCCTTTGCAATATCGTCGTAGCCTGCCTTGATAAGCACGGATTCAACGCTGTCCTGAATGTCTTCAACGGAAACCTGACCGTCGCTGATTTTTTCTGCGTAATCTGCAGTAACCTTTAAAGAAAGCAGGTCAATGATATCTTCATTGTATGCCTTGTTCTGAGCTTCAAAGGCCTTGGTAATAGCTTTTGATATTTTTGCAATATCAAAGTCTGTGACTTTACCGTCACGTTTTACTACTGTGTACATTATTCTTCCTCCTTAATTTTTCTTTTTTATATGATTATTTTTTTACGCAAAGAGCGAGCATTGATATTCTAACAGATAAAGCATTCATTTGTCAACAGTAAAATACAATATTTTGAAAAAAATTAAAAAGAAACCCCAAGATATTGTGTATCTTAGGGTTAAAGCAGAGGAATTATCATATACAATTGTCGCAAATGTGTCGGTTTATATCTTTTAGAGCAAATTAAAATAACTGCTGCGAAGATTTTGCTCCTCGCAGCAGTCTTTTATAGTAGTGTTTATTACCAGTGATCCTTTACACCGCATTTGCAGGGTCTGTTCTTTTCGATCTTGAGCATCATAGAAATCATCCACTTGAAGAACCATTTTACTGCTTCCCAACCTGTTGCACCGTGGCAGGGACAGTCACAGTCTGAACCGAAGTCAGTACCGAATTTGGACATCCATTCAATAACGCTTGTTGCATCAACGCTCTGGTCTCTGCCGTTTACTGTTTTTGCACCTGACTGTTCACCTGTATACTTATCAATGTCATAAGCAACATATTCCCATGTTTCGTGATTATTTTCACCGTGTGAATTAAATGAGTCAAATGAAGTGAATCTTATTTTATCCAGATCTGTGCCGGTGTAGTCCTTGAGGTATGACCAGCACTGTGTAAGGTCAAAGGAAGCTGCCTTGTCATTTTTTGAAGCAATGAGCCATGTGGGAATTGAAGGGAATGAATTAATCATTTCTCTGGGTGAAGAGAGAACAAGAGCTGCAAAATTACTCTCTTTGCTTGTTGTTGCCTTTATTGCAAGACTGCAGCCTTTATCCCATGCAACAACATAAAGTCTGTTCATATCAATGTTTGCTTTACGGTCTTTGATGAATTCTTCCATCATAAGCTTGAAAGATTCAAACTGGATGCTCACATCAGCGTCAGCAGGACGCACATAAACAATGTATGCACCCTTTGTTTCGTAGAAACGGTTCTGGTATTCATCGTTTGCCCAGAAAGCAAAGCTGTCGTGTCTGAGATCCTCAGAATTTTGAGTTTCAGTGTTATTCTTACCGATTAAGAACACAACAGGGTATTTTGTGTCAGTTGTCTTTTTTACGGGTGAATACACTCTGTATTCAGTATAATATGTTTTTGTCGGGCCAAGGAAAATTTTCTTCTCAACTTCTCCGGCCTTTACAGGTGCACTGAACTTATTTCTTGCAGCTTCACGTTCCTCTGAATAAGGATCTGCAACATAAGCGCTTGACATAATTGTCATAAAAGGCACGAACATAAGTACGCAAAGGATGAGTGAAATTACTCTTTTTGTTGTCTTTGTAAACATTTTATCTGTTACCTCCCAATATAATTATTGTATATTTCTTATCCTCAATAATTATATCAACCACAATATTCCTTGTCAAGATTTAGGTTACAAAATAATGAAATTTCATAAGAATTTCATATTGCACGTAAATTTCCTTGTCATTACTCATCTGTACACCCCGAAAATCTATACACTTTATACAATATATGTAATATCTTTTATGAATTTTTGTCCATTATATTGACTTTTTTCATTAGTTGAGCTATTATATTCCTTATAACACAGACTGAAAAAAGTCTACAGAAGCTTACGGCTCAGTATGACGCCGTAAAAAAGGAGTTTTAATTATGGAAATGCTCACTTATTTAATTCCCGTTGTCGGCGCATTGGCTCTCGTCTACGCCTTTTTCCTTGCGCTTAAAATCAAAAAACAGGATCCGGGCAATCAGAGAATGCAGGAAATCTCTTCCGCTATTCATGAGGGTGCAAAAGCCTTCCTCTTTGCAGAATACAGAATTCTCGTGTTCTTCATCCTTATTCTTTTTGTTGCAATCGGCTTTGCAATTTCATGGGGCTCTGCAATCAGCTTTATTGTCGGTGCAGTTTTCTCAATTGTTGCCGGCTACTTCGGTATGAACGTTGCAACCAAGGCTAACGTAAGAACCGCTCAGGCTGCTTCGAAGAGCGGAATGAAAAAAGCGCTTTCCGTTGCTTTCTCAGGCGGCGCAGTTATGGGTATGTGCGTTGCGGGCTTGGGACTTTTCGGCATTGCAACAATTTTTGCCATAACAGAAAATGCCGATTATCTCTTCGGTTTCAGCCTCGGTGCTTCATCAATCGCTCTTTTTGCACGTGTAGGCGGCGGTATCTATACAAAGGCTGCTGACGTAGGTGCTGACCTTGTTGGTAAGGTTGAGGCAGGCATTCCCGAAGACGACCCGAGAAACCCTGCAGTTATTGCCGACAACGTAGGCGATAACGTGGGCGACGTTGCAGGTATGGGTGCTGACCTTTTCGAAAGCTATTCAGGTGCAATCGTTTCAGCAATTTCTCTGGGCTTTACCGCTTTTATAGGTTCATCAACCAAGCCTCAGGGTGTTATCTTCCCGCTTGTTATTTCAGCAGTAGGTATTCTCGCTTCTATCCTTTCCACCTTCTTTGTAAAGGGTGAAGCTAAAAATCCCCACAAGGCTCTCAAAACTGCAACCTATGTTTCCTCAGCAATTGTAGCCGTTGCAGCCATAGCACTCAGTAATTTTATGCTTGGTACACTCAGATACGGCATCGCAGTTGTTTCAGGTATTGTTGTAGGCTCACTTATCGGTATCATCACCGAGCTTTACACATCAGATGCGCACAAGGCAGTTCAGAAAATTGCCGAGCAGTCCGAAACCGGTACAGCCACCAATATCATTTCAGGTATGGCAGTCGGTCTTAAATCAACCGCTTTCCCCATTCTCCTTATATGTGTAGGTATTTTTGTTTCATACTTCTGCTGCAAAAACGTATCTGTTGGCGCAGGCATTTACGGTGTAGCTCTTGCTGCAGTAGGTATGCTTTCAACAACAGGCGTGACTGTTGCCGTTGATGCATACGGACCCATAGCTGATAACGCAGGCGGCATTGCTGAAATGTCAGGTCTTGACCACAGCGTAAGAGAAATTACTGACAAGCTTGATTCCGTAGGCAATACAACTGCCGCCATCGGTAAGGGCTTTGCAATCGGCTCAGCGGCTCTCACCGCTCTCGCTCTCTTCTTCTCATACGCTCAGGCGGTTTCCCTTGATGTGTTAGGAATCAACCTTCTCAGATATAAGGTTGTAATCGGTCTGTTCATCGGTGGCGTTCTTCCCTTTGTCTTCTCGGCCTTCACAATGGAAAGCGTAAGTAAGGCGGCTCACAAGATGATTGAAGAGGTACGCCGTCAGTTCAGAGAAATTCCCGGTATACTTGAAGGCAAGGCAAAGCCGGATTATAACTCCTGCGTTTCAATTTCAACAACTGCAGCACTTAAGGAAATGATCGTTCCCGGTCTTCTCGCAGTGTTCTGTCCTATTATCGTTGGTTGTCTTCTCGGCGTTGAGGCTCTCGGCGGACTTCTTGCAGGCTCACTTGTAACGGGTGTTCTTCTTGCAATCTTTATGTCAAACTCAGGCGGTGCCTGGGACAACGCAAAGAAGTTCATTGAAGGCGGTGTGTACGGCGGTAAAGGCGGCGACTCACACAAGGCAGCCGTTGTCGGCGACACCGTAGGTGACCCCTTCAAGGACACATCCGGCCCGTCAATCAACATTCTCATTAAGCTTATGACCGTTGTTGCTCTTGTTTTCGCAAAGCTGTTTATGATGATCGGCGACGGCGCAGGACTGCTTAATTAAACCTAAAAAACTGCGGGGTATCCTTTGTGAAAAAGGATACCCCAATTTTTTATTCAGATTTATATACCTTTACATCTGTCAAGCCGTATGGAAAAGACTCGGCTATGGGATATTTATATTCAACCACGATTTCGTCACCAACTTTGAACTCTTCTGAATTATAATCGAATTGATATAATATGCCGCTCTTTTCATTGTCCAGTATTTTTTCAACAACAAAATGATTTCCGCTGATTTCATTGATTATGCAGTCCATAGTGTATGCCGTAAGATTAGAAGAAGGCACAGTAGTATCTTCTGTTAAACTAAAATTAATCAGCGTGTCATCTTTAATCTCAAAATCAATCCACACCTTATAGTGAACATCATTTTGCCCGTGAATGTTGAATTTTGCTTCAAATCTGTACACACCCGGTTTACTTATATCGTACTCACTCAGCTTGTATATTTTATCATGTTTTGAACCCGGCAAAAGCATATAGGCAGGCAAAAGCCAGAAATGCTCTTTTGTACTGCTGTCTTTCCATTTGCCGTTTTCGTTGTAATAGAGCTCAAACATTTCACCGAATGAAATCTGATCTGATGTATCGTTTTTCCAACGGATTTTTATAAAGGGGTCGTCACCTGAAAAATCGGATGATACAATATCGAGAGAAACGCCATCAAGCTCTGAGCCGCTTTCAGGATAATAAAGCTTATCCTTGCTGAAATCGCAGTCTCCGATTCTTTTCAGTTTAAACACGTCCATAACCTTGCCGTCTGAAAAATATGATACAAGATAAACCGTACCGTTAGCTTTTTGTAAAAAAACATAATCTCTGCTTAAATTCGGGATTCTGTAAGCTTTTTCAATTTTGCCTAAATCCAATGTCTCACCCTGCTCAGCAAGGGTATTTTTTAAATCTTCCGCTGTGTAATCTGAATCCTCCAGATTTCCCACAACTTCTGTTGTACGGATGTCAAAGGTTTTGTAAACCACTCCGTCTTCTGTAATATTGAAAACTAATTCGTTTAATCTTGTTTCCTTGTCTTCGCTTACTACATAGCTGTATAAGCACTTGCCGGTTTCGTATTTACTGTCAAACACAGATGAGTTTACAGGGTTGGTTAAAAAACCAACCGCTAACGCAACACAAATAATAACTGCAACAACAATGACCCAGAATGAAGGTTGCTTGTAATTCAGCACAGATTTTACTCTGTTTTTTACGTCTGATTCACCGAAAGCGAGAGGACAAGCAGCAATCATCCGTCTGTTTACACTGCAGGTAAGGAGAGCCTCTGAATAATCTGCTCTCTGTTCGTTGTTAAATTCTTTTATAACCTTTTCATCGCAGGCAAGCTCAATGTCACGGCAAAGCAGCACATAACCGAGCCACATCAGAGGGTTGAACCAATGAAGGGTGAGAATAAGAAATCCGAGAGGTTTCCACAAATGGTCTTTTCTTTTAATGTGTGCCTTTTCGTGGGCAACAACGTGATCCATATCCTGGCCGTTCATATTAAAGGGCAAGTAGATTTTCGGCTTGATTATGCCGAGAACAAAAGGTGATACCACAGATTCACTCTGATAAATATTATCACGCAGTAGAATTGCTGTGCTGATTTCATTCTTTAATCTTAAGAAACTAACGAAAGTGTAAATCAGAAGAGTAATAATTCCAATAACCCATATAATTGCTAATACGGTTGTTATATCGACAAAATTTCCTGTTGGTCTTGTAACGCCTTCAAAATAGTTCCCATTAAGGTAAGCATTAACTTGATTATCTATAGGAGGAACTCCTGATTCAAAATACGGTCTTGGAGAATACGGAGTTTTACTGATTGTTTCAGCACTAGGGATAAGACTGAATATGCTTTCAAATGATAAAGGCATAACAAGTCGTAAACCTGCAATTCCCCAAAGAATACAGTTTATCCATTTAGGTGCTTTTTTCAATGCAATTCTTAATAGCATTATAGCTAAAACAATCCAACAAGCAGAAATGCTCATATTGACCGTTTTTAAGAATATCGCTGCCATTACAATTCTCCTTTCCTGTATCGGTCAATCATCTTTTGTACTTCGTCGATTTCCTTTGCTGAGATTTTCTGATGCTTTGTAAAGGCCGCAACAAAGGCAGGAAGTGAGCCTTCAAAGGTTTTCTCAACCATTTCCTCTATTTCAGATGCCTGAACCTCATCTTTTGAAATGAGGGAAGAAACAATTGTGTTTTCATTTTTCAGCACTCCTCTTTCAGACAAGCGCTTGATAACGGTGTAGGTTGTGGTAGGCTTCCAGCCAAGCTGTTCTTTACAGAGCTTAACCAGCTCACTGCTTTTGATTGGTTCGTGTTCCCACAAAATCAGACAAAAACGGTATTCGCTTTCAAATACTTTTGGTGTTTCCATATTGATTGCTCCTTTCTCTAATCTGTTAGAGTACATGTATACTCTAACACGTTAGAGCTAAAATGTCAATAGGTTTTAAAAAATCAGTAAAAAATAAAAAACTGCCCGTCGGGACTTTTCCCTCGGACAGTTTTCTGTTATCAGTTGATTTTACCGTAAAGTGAAACCTTCTGAGCGCCTGCGTCTGTTCTGGGTGCTCTTGCGGTTGCTTCCTCTGACGGTGTGTAAGTGTTGTTTCTTCTGTCTCTGCCACGGTTGTTGTAACCGCCCTTACCCCCGCGGCCTCTGTTGTAGCCGCCCTTTGAAGGATGAGTAGGCTTTACGCCTTCAGCGAGAGTAATAACAACTCTTCTGTTTGAATCTGAACCTACTGAGTGTGAGGTTACACCCTCAATCTCCTGAACTGCTGTGTGAATGATACGGCGTTCATAGGGGTTCATGGGTTCAAAGGTAACGTTTCTACCGTATTTGAGAACCTTTTCTGAGTTCTTCTTTGCAAGAGAACGGAGAGTGTTCTTTCTCTTTTCACGGTAAGAACCGATGTTGATTGAAATTCTTGCATATTCGTTTTCAGTCTTGTACTTGTTTGCAACAAGTCTTGTAAGATACTGAATTGAATCAAGAGTTTCGCCTCTTCTGCCGATTACGATGCCGTAATCTTCGCCGCAGTCAAGCTCGAGAATGATTTCATCGTCGCTTGTACGGAAAGCCTTTGCTGACATTTCAGCAACACCCATACCCTTAAGTACGGCTGAAAGGTAATCCACAGCGCTCTGAATGCTCTTTGAAGAAGCAATGTCAATTTCCACGCTGCTCTTTTCAGTTTCTGCAGGCTTAGCTTCAGCCTTTGCCTCAGCCTTAGGAGCCGCTTTTTCTGCTTTGGGAGCTTCCTGCTTTTCAGCTTTAGGAGCTGCCTTTTCTGCTTTCTTTGCAGCCTTGGGAGCTTCTGCCTTAGCCTTTGGAGCATCGGGAGTTTCGTAATATGCACGTGCTTTTGCAGGTGAACCGCCGAAGAGACCGAGAATCTTCTTTGTGGGCATAGCGAGGATTTCTGTGTGAATGTCAGCATCCTTGGGAGCCTTAAGCTCTGCTATGGCATTAGCTCTTGCCTCGTCAACTGTAGCACCCGTTGCGATAGCTTCATGTATCATTTTTAGTTTTCACCACCGTTTACAAAATATAAATAGTATTTGTTGTTTTGTGGCTTTTAGTTCTGTTCGTTCTTTTCTCTGTCTGCAGCTGCTTTCTTTGCCTTTTCGTATGAACGGCGTTCTATTGTTTCAGCAACCATGTGCTGAGCAACTGTCTTTCTCGGAGCATAGAAATGACCGAGAATGAGTGTCTGGAAGAAAGCAAACACGTTTGAAAGAATCCAGTACATACCCATACCTGCAGGGAACTGGAAGGTAAACCAAAGTGACATAAGAGGCATGGAGAGCATCATACAGCCCATACCCTGCATCTGTGCATCGGGATTGGTTTTCTTCTGTCTTACCTGTGAAAGTACACTTGTCATAAGTGAAGTGATACCTGAAAGGATAGGGATAAGTAAAACAAGCTTTGCTTCGGTCGGTGCCTCAGCCCAGTTTCTGAAGGTGTCAGTGCTGGGAATTGTACCGAGGTCGATACCGAAAATTCTGAAGTTGAAATTCTGAATCTTTTCAATTGCTTCAGGGAATTTTGTAACAAGATCAGGATTTGCTTCAAGAAGCTCTGCAATTCTTGAAATAACCAGTGATTCAGCATAAGCAGCTGTTCTTGCGGTTGTTTCGCCAAGCTCTGTAACGGCAGCGGTAAGAGCAGTTACTGCTTCCTTGCTGATGCCCAGAACATGGGTAAGAGGCATACGGATAATTCCGTAAAGACCCCAGAGGATGGGAAGCTGAAGGAGAAGAGGTGCACAGCCGCCGGTCATTGCTGAATAACCTTCCTGCTGATACAGCTCGTTTGTCTCCATCTGAATTTTCTGATTTCTTTCATTTGGAGCGTAGTCCTGATATTTTTCTCTGATGCGCTTCAGCTTAGGCTGAAGACGGTACTGCTTTGCCATACCCTTCTGCTGCTTGATAGCTGATGGCAGAAGAATGAGACGGAAAAACAGAGTGAAAATAACGAGTGCGAGTCCGTAGTTACCTACGAAATCAAAAAGAATTCTGAACAGAAAGCCGAAGGGAACATAAAGAATTTGAAAAAATTTGTCCATTTTCTGATCCTCCGTAAAATTATTCCGTTAATATTAAAGATCCTTTCAGTGTTTGTGATTACACCTGTCTTTTTTCGGCGGAACGGGATCATAACCGCCCGGAAACAGGGGGTTACACCGTAAAATGCGTAACAAAGAGAGCACACCGCCCTTTAAAGCGCCGTGTGTTTCAATTGCTTCTATTGCATAAACCGAACAGGTAGGATAATATTTGCACATGGGGGGCAGGTGAGGTGAAATTCTTCTGCGGTAAAACCGTATAAGAGAAAGCATAAGCCTTTTCATCTGATAACACCCAATTCCTTGAAGCACTCAATCATTCCTTTTTCCACGTGAGTGCTTTTAAGATACTTTGTCTTTGTTCTTGCAACGAAGACAAAATCATAGCCCTTTCCCTCAAAGTCATAATCCTTTATAACCGACTGAAAAGCTGCTCTAATAATCCTACGGGAGCGATTGCGTTCTACTGCGTTACCGATTTTCTTGCTTGTTGTAATGCCAATACGACAAACACCCAGGCGGTTTTTAAGTGAATATACAACCAGCTGAGGTTTGGCTGAGGACTTGCCCCGGTAATATACACGGTTGAAGTCCGTATTCTCTTTTAGCGTAATATACTTCTGCAAGAAAAATCAATCCCTTAGTATGTCAGTTGCTTTCTGCCCTTTGCTCTTCTGCGAGCGAGAACCTTGCGGCCGTTCTTTGTAGCCATTCTCTTGCGGAAACCGTGTTCCATCTTTCTGTGGCGCTTTTTCGGTTGGTAAGTTCTTTTCATTGTTTTGACCTCCTTTAATAATATTAAAACGGGACATATTGCATAGGAGTATAGAAGTGGTTGGCAATATGGTGTCCGACGCTTTCAAAACATAACAATATAGAGCAAGACATAACTTGCAGAGAACCATTATACAACAAAAGTGCAGTTTTTGTCAATGGTTTAAGGCGATTAAATTTCAACCACAACATAGGGATAAAAAGACAAAGACAGTGTAAACCAACACACAATTTCTTGTGGTTTTCCACACTTATCAAGCCCCTTGTGCAAAACCCGTCGACAAAATTATTGTAAAAAAATCAGCCACGGTAACCGTAGCTGATCTGTTATCAAATTGATATAGGTTATAAAATTGGCAAGAACGGTGCAAGATGGCGTTTTCTTTATCCCCGAAGCTGTACGAAGGTACTGCGAGCGGGTGAAATCACTCCATATTATGCCATTGTTGACAAAAGATTATAAAATTGGCAAGAACGGTGCAAGATGGCGTTTTCTTCATCCCCGAAGCTGTACGAAGGTACTGCGAGCGGGTAAAAAACGTCATATTATGCCATTGTTGACAAAAGATTATAAAATTGGCAAGAACGGTGCAAGATGGCGTTTTCTTTATCCCCGAAGCTGTACGAAGGTACTGCGAGCGGGTAAAAAAACGTCATATTGTGCCGTTATTGACGATTTTATTCGAAAGCGCCGAGGCTTTCGAGCCAACTAAGATTCAGATAGCCGTAGCCCTTGGGTACTTCAAAGTAGGAATCGGGTACGTTTGTAGTGAACTTTGAGAAAACTGTTGATGAAACAGTGCCGTCTGAATAAACGTCGTCTCGTCTTATGAGCTTTTCACCGTCAAAATAATAGTTTACTGTGGTGCCGCCGTTGTTGTATGATTCAAGAATAAGCTTCTTGCCGCCAAGCTCAACCTCTGAAACCTTAACATCTGAAAGGTCTTCGTCAGAGTAGCTTTCCTTAAGAGAGCCTGCCATATCAAGTCCTTCTGAGTCCCCCATAAGCTCTGCGGGAAGCTTAGTATACTTCTTCCAGTTATCAATAATGAGATATGTTGTTTCTGTGCTCTTTATATAGATAACCTTTGCTGCAAGATTGATGCCTTCCGCACTCATGGATGTTTCCACATAGGTGTTGCCGTTTTTAACAGCCATAATTACGGGAGTTGAACCCAGCTCTTCGTCTTCCATTGTTGTTTCCATAAGGAAAGTACCGCTTGAAATTGCCTGATGGTACTTCTTGATTCTGAAGGCTTCAAGTCTGTATGGGTCGTTATTCTGTGAGGCGGTTGTTGTTTCCTTCTGAGGCTTCTTTCCGCTGTCGTTTTTATTTGTTGTGTTGGGCTTTGTTGTAGAAATTGTTGTCGAAACCTCACCTGTGTAATCCTCAGGGTTGATGTCAACATCAATGTTGGGACCTGTGTAGTTTGTGGGAAGGTCTTCGGGGTTTACGTCAGCGTTTACGTTGCCCACAATTTCACCGACAGTGCCGTTTTCAAACTTTGCTGCGTGGCGATTGCCGTCCTCGTCCGTTACAACTGCGTATGTAACGCCGTCATCGTCTGTTACGGCGAGATAGGTTGTTCCGTTGTTGTCCACAACATAAGTCTTATTGCTTACGGGAGGCTTTTCGTTCATACCGAAAAGGGTATACCAGGCCGCACCCACAGCAACAAGAATAATTACAAGAATACTCAAAAATATATTTCTAAGAATTTTTTTCATCAGGCTGCTCCTTTGAAGTTGATTCTCTCTTTTTTAAAGAATAGCAGAAACAATGCATTAAACTACAAATTCAATGTAAATCTTGTGTGAACAAGTATTCTGCCTTTATATAAAAATTACAGTTTCTGTGAATAAAAAATTACACCAATGCCTTCACAACAGGAACAACCTTATCCATATCTGAAAGCTCAATTGCTCCCTTATCCGCAAGCGAAGCAGTTTTAGGGTCAATGGGAAGCTTTGCAAGCACGGGAAGACCGAACTTTGCCGCAATTTCATCTGTTTTGCTTTCGCCGAAAATGGAATGCTTCTTTCCGCAGTCGGGACATTCAAAGTAGCTGAAGTTTTCAACAAGTCCGATAACGGGAATGTTCATCATCTCTGCCATTTTGATTGCCTTGCTTACAATAAGACCTACAAGATCCTGAGGTGTTGTTACAACGATAATTCCGTCAACCTTGAGATTCTGGAAAACAGTCAGGGGTACGTCACCTGTTCCGGGAGGCATATCCACAAACATATAATCCACGTCACCCCAGGCAACGTCGGTGAAGAACTGCTGAATTACACCGCTGATTACGGGACCTCTCCACACAACGGGAGCATCCTTTTCGGGAAGAAGAAGATTAACGGACATAACTCTTACACCGGTTTTTGAAACAGAGGGAATCATTCCTGCTGCATCAGCCTGGGCCATTCCGTCAATGCCGAACATTTTGGGAATTGAAGGGCCGGTTACGTCTGCGTCGAGAATTGCTGTCTGCTTACCCATAGCCTGAGTTGCAGAAGCAAGCATTGCGGTGACGGAAGACTTGCCTACGCCACCCTTACCGCTTACTACGGCATATATCTTTTTAATGTCTGAATATTCGTTTTGTTTAAGATGAGGATCTTTATCCTTGCATCCTGATGCTGATGAGCATGATGAACAGTTTCCGCTGCATGAACTCATTCTGAACACTACCTTTCTGAAATACGTTATTAGTCAACAGTAATATATAATAATACAAAAATAAGTCTTTGTCAATTTATTTGGAGTAAACATCAGAAATTTATATAATTATATCCGACCAACTTTAATGCTACCTTATAAAAGGTAAAACCTCATCCTGATTTTTACCTTTTTAGTCAAATTAACCATAATTTTTCACCGAATTTCTTCAAATATGCTTTGTTCCGATTTTGAAATAAAAAAGTTTTCAACACCTTAAAAATCCCATGTTTAAGATATTTCACCTTAAAAACTATAGAAAAATGGGGAGTTTTTAACTTTTTCCACAGAGTTATCAACACTTTTCTGTGTAAAAGTGTGTGGAAAGTGTGGAAAATCTTCTTTGGTAAAAGAATACAAAATCTACAGAATTTTTTGTATTATTTTTAATTCTGAGTTTTTCGCTTTCGGTGTTTTGCACAAAAATTATTTCCATTTCTTCCTTGGGAATAAATCATATAAAGAGTTATAACAATAAAAGGGAAACAGATTCACGGAGGGAAAAATTATGATAAAAGGTGTCAATCACAGGGTTGTTGAAGTCAGCGATACAGGCAGTGAATATTTCGAGAAAATCATGTTTTTCGTAAGTCCCGATTACGCTTCCTTGAGCGAGAGCAAAATAAGGGAAAAGGCAGGCACAATTGCAAAGGGTGCTTCCGCACCTCCCCATAATAAAAGGCGCAGAAAAAGCCTTACAGAAATTCTTGTTATCAGCTTTGTCTGTCTCTGCTGTGTAGCAGTAGGGATTATTCTCGGCAAGCTGGGATAAAGAAATGCAGTACCGTGTTGGTACTGCATCTGTTTTGTTAATATTAGAAACCGAAGATCTGTGAGAAGTATTCAAAGATCACGTTGATTCTTGCAAAAATTGACTGAATAAATTCCCAGAATGTTGTATATTCGCCTGTGTCATCAATTGCATAGTCTGCAACAAAAACGGTATCCTCAGTAAATACGATGGTGTTGCTTCCTCTGAAATCAAGCTTAAAAGAAGGATCTTTCTCTGAAACAAAGTACTCAAACTTATATGTTCTGCTTTCTTTTCTGGGCGGGAAATCTTCAGCATCATATGAATAAGAGAATTCTTTTGGCATATCTGCAAGATAATGGTCCATCTGACCGGATGTAATTGATGCACCCTTATCGTTTTCAAATGCCTTTTCCATTTTTACAACACGTTCTTCTGTGCCTGTGCCGTCTGCGTTAGCAACAAGATACTTGAATGTAATTGTAACTGTTTTGGATGTTGACGGTTCTTCAGCATAAGCCATTACACCAAAGCAAGTGAACAGCATAAGAGCTGCAAGGAAAACTGATAATACTTTTTTCATAGGGATTTACCTCCACTTTATAATGTTTACATAGTTATACTACTGTAGTACGATTATAAAACATCGGCGGAAGTTTGTCAACATTTTACTCAAATATTATTTCACCTTACAAAATCGTCGGCTATTTTTTGTGCAAGTTGGCTAAGGCCCTTGAAATTCATATTTTCAATATAGATTTTTTCAAGTCGGTCATGTACTGCTTTCGCTTTTCTCAGGCAGTTTATACTCTCGTCAGTGAGCAGATTCTGCAGCTTTCTGTTGAAAAGAAGCTGTTTTCTGTGCGCTTCTGTGCCCTCATAAAGAAACCTTTTTGAATGTATAACTCTGTCATAGCTAAGGTTAATTCTGTGATTCTTCCGTTCGCTTATAAGAGCTATACCCGCCTTCGGAATGATAATATGCTCAGCTTCGCCTTTCGGCGTCATGGGACAGTAGCAGAAGAAAACGTCATAGCCCCTTTTTACTGCAAGCTCACCTATGCGGTCAACGAGAAGAGATGCGGCAGCACCGAACTCATCTTCGACCCCTATAATTCTGTATGCCTGTTTTTTTACTGTATCGCTGAGAAACACTTTGCCGTCGGGCGAAATTGCGCTGAGAAAACGCCTTTTCTTTTTTCCCGGAGCGTCGCTTATCTTCGGCAGCTCACGGTTGACGAATCTTACGGCATAGGAATAGATTTTGTCAGTGTTCACATACTCTGAAAGCAGTCTGCGGTTTTCTGAAAAAAGCTTTCCCGATGCGGAAAGATAGGCACTCGACCTTCGGTGATGAAGTGAATTTTCAAGGGTGAGGGCACGTATTTCGTCACCTCTTTCAAAAAGCTCTTTACTGTCCCAGAATTCCCCCGTATTTATAATGATTTCGCAGGCTCCGGGAAACTTGGGTTCAATAACATGGGGCGAAGTTCCGTCAGCCATACATAGGGAAAGCTCAGGGATAATCACCCCGTCAAGACTTTTTGGATCACTTGCGCAAAAGGCGCATTCAACCGAACAACCTTTTTCCACCGCCTTTTTCTGAACCTCTTTCATAAGCGTGGATTTGCCCGTACCCGGTCCGCCCTTGATAATCAGGGCTCTGCTTTTTTCATAAGGGTTATAAAGCTCATCAAAAAAGGAAACAAAGCCCTGTGGTGTATTGGCGCCGAGAAAACTGCCGGTTGTCACTTTCATAAAAATCCTCCCGAAATGTTGTCATTACATCTTATTCAGAAAGGATTTTTTTGTTAAAGATGTACCTCTTTTGTATATATAAAAACTAAAAACAGAGCAAAAAACATACAAGGTATACAATTTTTTACTTTACTATTGAAATTTCCCCTATTTTAGTATAAAATAACCATATAAATAAAATAAATAAGTGTTTTTTTACCATAAATTTGGAGGTTTTTTATGAATTATTCACTTACAAAGAAGCAAGCGAAGGACCTCATCAAGGGTAAGCTTTCACATTATTTCGGCGTGAATATTGAGGAAGCAACCGATGAGCAGTATTACAAGTCCGTTGCCCTTATTGTCAAGGACCTTATGCACGACGGTCTTGTTGACTTCAGAGCTGACAAGAAGAACGAAGAATCAAAGAAGATTTATTATCTCAGCATGGAATTCCTTATGGGCCGTTCACTGAAGAATAACCTTTACAACCTTAACCTTACAAAGGTTATGACTGACGCTCTTAAGGATTTCGGAATCAGCCTTGAAAAGCTCTATGACTGTGAGCCTGATGCAGGTCTCGGCAACGGCGGTCTCGGCAGACTTGCTGCCTGCTACCTTGACGGTCTTGCAACTCAGGGCTATTACGGTATGGGCTACAGTATTCTCTATGAATGCGGCATTTTCAAGCAGAAGATTATTGACGGCTGGCAGACAGAGCTTCCCGACTTCTGGCTTCCCGGCGGTGAGGTATGGCTCAAGAGAAGAGAAAAGGATATCTGCAAGGTTAACTTCGGCGGCGAGGTTGTTGACCGTTGGGATGAACACTACCACAGCGTTGAGCTGAGAAATTCAGATGAAATTATTGCTGTACCCTATGATATGTATGTAAGCGGTAAGGACGGCAAGGCCATCTCCGTTCTCCGTCTCTGGAAGAGTGAAGCTCCTGCACTTGAACTTGCTCAGTTCAACCAGGGCCAGTATATGAAGGCCGTTGAAAGACAGGCTATGGCTGAGGTTATCAGCAAGGTTCTTTATCCTGCAGACAACCACTACGAGGGCAAGAGCCTTCGTCTCAAGCAGCAGTATTTCCTTGTTTCAGCTTCAATTCAGGACATCGTAAGCAGACACCTGAGACACCACAGCACAATGGAAAACTTTGCAGAGGCAAATGCCATCCACATCAACGATACTCATCCCACTCTTTCAATTCCCGAGCTTATGCGTATTCTTCTTGACGAATGCGGCTACGGCTGGGACGATGCGTGGAACCTTGTTACAAAGGCAACCGCTTACACCAACCACACAGTTATGAAAGAGGCTCTTGAATGCTGGCCTGAAGACCTGTTCAGAACTCTTCTTCCAAGAATTTATCAGATCGTAAAGGAAATTGACAACCGTTACAGAAGCCACATCTGGAACACTACATTTGATGCAGGCAAGGTTGAAGAAATGGCGGTTATTTCCGGCGGTGCTATCAGAATGGCTAACCTTTGTGTTGCCTGCTGCCACAGCGTAAACGGCGTTTCTGCTCTTCACAGCCAGATTCTTAAGGACACCATTTTCAACGAATACTACAAGCTCACTCCCGACAAGTTCAAGAATGTAACAAACGGTATTGCTCACAGACGTTGGCTCTGTCAGTCAAACCCCCTTCTTACAGATTATATTACAGAGCTTATCGGTGACAAATTCATTTATGAAGCTGACGAGCTCCTTAAGCTTAAGAAGTTCGCTAAGGACAAGAAAGTTCTCAACAAAATCGGCGAAATCAAGCTTGAAAACAAAAAGGCTTTTGCTAAGTATGTGAAGAAAAAGACAGGCATTGAAATTGACCCGAATTCAATCTTTGACGTTCAGGTTAAGCGTCTTCACGAATATAAGCGTCAGCACCTTAACGCACTTCAGATTATTGCAAAGTATCTTGAAATCAAGGACAATCCGAACGGCGACTTCGTTCCCCACACCTACATTTTCGGTGCAAAGGCTGCTTCAGGCTACTTCGTTGCAAAGAAGATTATTTCTCTTATCTGCGCTCTCGCAGACCTTATTAACAACGACCCCGACATGAAGGGCAGACTTAAGGTAGTTTACCTCGAAGACTACAACGTTACAATGGCAGAAAAGCTTATGCCTGCCGCTGACATCAGTGAACAGATTTCTCTTGCAGGCACAGAAGCAAGCGGAACCGGTAACATGAAGCTTATGATTAACGGTGCTCTCACCCTCGGCACACTTGATGGTGCAAACGTTGAAATCAACGAGGCTGTGGGCGACGAAAATATGTTCCTCTTCGGTATGACAACCCCAATCGTTAACGACCTCAAGAGAACCGGCTACACACCCATTAACTATTACAACAACAATTCCGAGCTTAAGAGAGTTGTTGACTTCATTCAGCAGGGTATCGGCGGCAAACAGTTCCCCGAAATCGGCAACACAATCATTCACCACGACCCCTATATGGTTCTTGCTGACTTTGCAGATTACAGAGCTACTCAGAAGAAGATTGACGAGGTCTGGAAAGACAGAGACAAGTGGAATAAGATGTCACTTATGAACATTGCAGGTGCAGGCAGATTTGCTGCTGACAGAGCAATCAACGACTACGCAAGAGACATCTGGCACACAAAGCCCGTAAGATAAGGCGAAAAGGTATGTATAAAGCAGTAATTTTTGACCTTGACGGAACTCTTCTCAATACCCTCACAGATCTTTACAATTCGGTTAACCACGCCTTGCGCACCTTCGGCTTTCCCGAAAGAACAATCGATGAGGTCAGACGCTTCATAGGTAACGGCGTTAAAAAGCTTATGGAGCGCTCCACACCCGTGGGTACTGACGAAGAGACAAACGCAGAATGTCTCGATGTTTTCAGAGAGCATTACCTTCTTCATATGGCAGATAACACCGCACCTTACGAGGGAGTGAACGAGCTTATAGAAAAGCTCAGAGAAAACGGTATAAAAACCGCCGTTGTTTCAAACAAGCTTCACCCGGCAGTTGTGGGCCTTTGCAAGGACTACTTTCCGGGTATAGAATGCGCTATAGGCGTAAGCGTTGAAGAAGAACGCAAGCCCAACCCCGTGAATGTGCTTAAGGTTCTTGATGTATTCGGCATTACAGCTGACGAGTGCATATATGTGGGGGACAGCGAGGTTGATGTACAGACGGCACATAATGCCTCTCTTAAATGCATCGGCGTCACCTGGGGGTTTCGTGATGAAAAAGAGCTTATAGAAAACGGTGCAGATTTCATTGCACACAATACAGATGAAGTTTTAAAACAGGTCAGCGGTTGCTGACCTGTTTTTTTAAGGTTAAAAGTTAAAAGTTGAAAGTTAAAATAAGGGTCACTTCGTTCCAATAATATCCGTTTAAAAAACATATAAGCTTAAAATAACAGTCCGCCGAAGCAGCTTGGCTCAAGTGGCGGACTGATTTTTTGTTTTTTGAATCTGTAAAGGCGGATATAATCGGAGCTTTGCTCCCCACATTTCCACTTTCAACTTTCAACTTTCAACTTTGACTAAATGCCGAAGGCCTTTATTCAAGGGGCATTTCAACCGTTGCCGTGAAAAGATCACCGTCAATTGAAAGGTCAAGCTTTCCTTTCATAAGGTTGCAGAGGTTTTCTGCAATTGAAAGTCCCAGACCGTTGCCTGAGGTTGAACGGGATTCGTCACCACGCACGAAGCGACTCTTAAGCTCCTCAGGTGTCATATTAAGAGGTGCAGCTGAAATGTTCTTGATGATTATTTTTGCCGTTCTGTCTGTCTTCTGGGCGCTGATGTAAACTCTCGTATGCTCCATAGCGTACTTCTTTACATTTACAATAAGGTTTTCAAGCACTCTGTAAAGAAGATTGCTGTCTGCTTTCACAACGATATCCTCGTCGGGAACATTTACAATTACTGTAAGGTTCTTTTCTGAAAGTCCCTCACCGTGTTCACCTGTAAGCTGATTTATAAATTCATTTACGCTTACGGAAACCGTGTTCACGTTTATTGCGCCTGATGACGCCTTTGAAGCTTCAACAAGGTCTTCAATAAGGTGCTTCAGTCTGTCGCTTTTTTCGCTGAGGACCCCAAGATAGCTCTGTGCCGTTTCATCGTCGATATCGCACTTCTGAAGAAGGTCAACATAGTTGATGATGCTTGTAAGAGGAGTTTTCAGGTCGTGAGAAACGTTGGTAATAAGCTCCGTTTTCATCTTCTCATTCTGCATAGCCTTTTCAACGGCAACCCTTATTCCGTCCTTGATGCCCATAAGGTCATCAGCAGTTTTGTGGAAAGCTGAGGGAATTGCTGTGTAGTCTACCCTTGCGTTTTCGTCACCGTTGCGGATTTCAGAAGTAACTCTGAAAAGTCTTTTTACTGCGCCCACAAAACGGACACCGCGAAGAAGAATGTAACAGTCGAAAAGAAAGAGAACAAAGATAATAAATAAAGCGAAGCCAAAGTTTTCTGCCGCCATAAGGAAAAGTGCAAAACCGCCCACAAGGATATTGAGGAGAATCACCATAAGAGTTTTTCTCTTTACTTCGGTTTCAACGTCGCCTACATAGATGTACTTGTTTTTTGTTTCTTTTATTTTATCGTTGAGTTTATCTTTGTTTTTCTTAAAGAAATTCCAGATGCCCTTGAAAATCTTGTTGAACACCCACACAACCATAAAGCTTTTTATGAGGTCACGGTTTTTGATGTGTCTTGTTATATATAAGATAAAATCCATAAGGAAAGCAACTATCACTACTGCGGCAGCGGGAATCAGAATTCTGAAAAGTTCCCGAGTGCTGCCCGTACGCCAGAAGCTGTTGTCAAGTGCCAGCCACGCTGCAAAGAATATTATTCCACCGTCAATTACCGTTCTGATTTCAACCCACATCTTATCGAGATATGCCATATGCATCTCGTCGTCTTTTCTGTATCTGCCGCTTTTTACAACAAGTATAAGACCAAAAAGTGCACAGACTGCAAAGCAGACAGACAGCAGCCAGATAATATCCTGAATGGTATTCCTCATCATAAGGAAATCATGTTGGTACTCCGTGCTGAGCTTTTCGTCGAAAGCCGCCGTACTGTCTGTGCCGTAAGGGTAAATTCCTATATAATGGATGTAGTTGCACTCAGATACATAGGAGTAGTAATCTGCATCTATAGGTCCCTGTTCTTTAATTTCCAAGCCGTCATTGAAAACTGCCTGAAAATCGCACTTTGAAAGTGCTTTCTCTATTTCTTTTTTTGATGACTTTTCAGTTATACCTTTTATATTTGTGGAAATAACCTTGCCGTCTTTAACTGTTGCAAAATATGCTGAGGGGAAATTTTTAAGCTGTGCAGTTGCTTCCTCATACTTATAAAGGAAATCCTCGTATGAAGCGTAAGGAGAATTATAAAGCACATCCTGAAGCTTTGAATCGTTTATTGTTACGCCATAAAATCCGAACAAGTATGAGGTGTCGTTGCCGTAAAACTCAAGCTCACCGTCAACGCTCGTAACATTGGGCACTGTAGTGTGCATTACGGTTTCTCCCATATCGGTATCATCTTCATAAATCAAAGCATTTATAGGTACTACCAGGTCGTAGCCAAGCTCGCTTGCCATTTTTTTTGCATCAGCAGGTAAGCTGTTGTAGTAATACTCAACAGACGCATTTTTTGAGTGACCTTCATCCCAGGTATTGTTATAATACATCTCGGGTTCGTCAATGAAAAAGTCTACATATTCCCAGTCCTCCATTTCCCAATAGGAGAACTCGGTTTTGTAGTCAAGATATCTGCCGGCCTCACCTGCAGGAATGTTCATATAATCGAGAGAAACATACCCTGCCTCAGAGAGCTCGAGAAGACCCACAATGCCCTCAGTTACACCGTTCTTGTTGGTTTTGTACATATCCTTTTTTATGTGATAAAGGATGTCTTTTTTCAGATTTTCAGCAGCAGTTTTATATGAGTTTGCTTCTTTTTCATAGGCCTCTTTGCTGCCGCCTTCAAACTTTGCCAGACTGTCAAGTTTATACAGATAAGTTTCAAGTCTGTTTCTGAAAATGTTTTCTTCCATGTTGGCAAGAGAACCGTACGTCAAAGTGTCATCAAGAGTTACCGTTGTTGAGCTTGTGCTCCACATATTTGCTATGCTGCTAACTGCGCTGAAGGCACAAAAGCCTACCGTTATCAGCACCAGAATAAAACAAATTGCTTTTGTAATTATTGACTTGTCAGATTTTTTCAACCTTGTATCCAATGCCCCACACCACCTTTAAGTATTTAGGATTTTTTGTGTCAATTTCAATTTTTTCTCTTATTCGTCTGATGTGTACCGTTACTGTTTTTTCAGCAGAGAAAGCGTTTTCGTTCCAGACATTTTCAAAAATCTGATTTGATGAAATGGCGATACCAAGATTTTTCATAAGGTATTCAAGAATACCGTACTCCGTTGCAGTAAGTCTTACCTCTTCGCCGTTAAGGGTAACAATTTTTCGCTTAAGGTCAAGAGAGAGTCCACCGGTGGTAATTACGTCCTTTTCCTCAACTCTTGAACCTAAGGTAACAAAACGTCTTATCTGTGATTTCACTCTTGCACAAAGCTCGAGGGGACTGAATGGCTTTGTTACATAATCGTCACCGCCGAAGCCAAGGCCTGCAATCTTGTCCGTATCCTCACTTTTTGCAGAAAGGAAGATAATGGGAATGTTGCTTTCCTTTCTGATTTCGAGGGTAGCCGTTATGCCGTCCATTACGGGCATCATAATATCCATAATCACACAATGGATATCAGTGTCCTTTCTGAGGATTTCAAGAGCTTCTTTGCCGTTAAAGGCGCTTACGGTTTCATAGCCCTGAGAAGAGAGATAAATTTCAATTGAGCGGACAATCGCCTTATCGTCATCACATACCAGAACCTTATACATTGCTGTCTCTCCTTTTGCACTTTCCTTGGTACAGTTTTATTGTAAAAGTTAATTCTTACAAATAGTAGCACGAAATTATAACAAATGTATTACAATTAATCCCAAAGTTGAAAGAGGAAAGTTGAAAGTTGAAATAAGGGTCACTCCGTTCCGATTGTAAACCCCTCTGTCAAAATTCTTTTGAGAATTTTGACATCTCCCCTATAAGGGGCGACAAGATATGGTTTGATGCTTCGCTATGATTATATCCGTTTCAGATTACCATAAAGCTTCAATAAACTACCCGCCTGAGCAGCTCAACTTACTCGGCGGGTTACATTTTTGCCATTGTTAAGTAGTAACGACGGATTTGTTCGGAGCTTTGCTTCCCACATTTCCACTTTCAACTTTTAACTTTCAACTTTTTATTTGCTGTTCACCATTTCCGTATACATATCGCAGATTTCATCGCTTTCACCGAAAGCTACAACCTGACCCTTTGTGAGAATGAGCGCCTTATTACAGAGCTTGCGCACTCTGTCGGTGCTGTGTGAAACATAAAGCACAGTTACACCGTCAGCCATCATATCCATAATTCTCTGCTCGCTCTTGTCCTTGAAGGCGGCGTCGCCTACGGAAAGAACCTCGTCGAGAATAAGCACATCGGGTTTTACTGCCGTGGCAATTGAAAAGCCGAGACGGGTTTTCATACCCGAGGAATAGCTTTTCATTGGTGCGTTGATAAATTCGCCAAGCTCGGAAAATTCAACAATTTCATCGTATTTTTCCTTTATGAAGCTCTTTGAATAGCCCATCGTTGCACCGTAAAGATAGATATTTTCTGCACCCGAATAGTTCATATCAAAGCCTGCGCCAAGCTCTAAAAGCGGTGCAATTACACCACGCACCTTTACGTCGCCCATTGTGGGCTTAAGCACACCTGCAATAGTTTTGAGAAGAGTGCTTTTACCTGCACCGTTAAAGCCCATTATACCAACTCTGTCGCCTTTTTCAACCTTGAAGCTGACATCCTTCAGCGCCCAGAATTCCGTATATGAGAGCTTTCTTGTGAGAAAACGGATTACATATTCTTTTGCATTGTCAACACGCTCTTTGTTAAGGTGAAAAAGCATACTGACGTGATTCACTTCAATTGCATATTTTGACAATACCCTGAACCTCCCGAAAGGTGGCGTCAGTCGGACTGACAAGCCTTAAATGTCCGATTTTCCGCACCTTTAAATTAAATGTGAAGAATGAATTTGTCCTGCTTTTTGTAGAAAGCAAGGAAGCCGATTGCACAGCAAATGAGAGCAAATGCACTGCAATAGATAAGATCGTTTACGCTGAAATATGTCATAAACTCTGTGGAGTGAATGATTGCCGCACGGAACATATCAATTATGCCGTACATGGGATTGAGTTTCAGAATCATTGCCTGCCACGAGCCTTCTGCAAAGCCGAGACGGTCAATTGTGTAAACAATAGGCGTTAAATAGAAAAGAAGCA
Organism: Clostridia bacterium; assembly: GCA_017522205.1. Taxonomy (GTDB): domain Bacteria; phylum Bacillota; class Clostridia; order Oscillospirales; family Acutalibacteraceae; genus UBA6857. Next base: position 10,299 of record JAFWZS010000077.1, on the reverse strand, counting down.
GAGTGAAAATATCATAGAGATTTTCAACGTCCTTGAAAAATACGTCAAGGGTTGCAAGAATCATTCCCACGCCGAGAGAAAGGAAGAAGAGAACGATTACGGGAACAACTGCAAAAATAATCTGCCAGGAAACTGCAACGGGATTTTTTCCGATAACGTTATAAAAGACCATAACACCCACAAGCACAAGCAGGGAAATAAGGAAGGTCACGAAGTTTGAAAGTATACCCGAAAGAGGATAAATGTACTTCGGTACATAAACCTTTTTGATAATTGATGTGTTGGAGCGAATGGATTTCATTGCTTTTTTTGTTGACTGCACAAAGAATTGGTGCAGAAGTCTGCCCGAAAGAAGATAAACGGGATAGTTTACCACCTCGGCAGAATTTCTTCCGAAAAGATTGCTGAACACGAAGGCCAGTACAATCATTGTGAGAAGCGGCTGCAGAAAGGTCCAGAAAACACCGAGAACGGAGTTTCTGTATTGCAGCTTTATATTTTTAGAAACCAACTCACCGAGAAGGTAACGGTACTTCATAAAATTACCGGTGTGGCTTTTGAAGCCGACTTTTTTAGCCAAGTCTTGCACCTCCAAATATTACTCTGAAGATTAGTATAACATAAAGCGACTTTTTTTACAATAGCAATTCTTAATGAGACCTTATCAAAATTCCGGAGAAAAATTTTATTTTTTAAGTTGCCTTTAGCTTGCGGTTATATACTGAAAGCAGAAAAGGAGGTAATCTCAATGGATAGCGACAAACTTGTTCTGGTCTGCGTTACTGCGCAGAAATCATCAGAAAACCTTGTTAAAGCAGGAAAAGATATTGCAGAAAAGAATAAAGCTGCCCTTGAGGTTGTGTCCGTTCTTCCCACAAAGCAATGCGGAGAAAACAATCAGATTATTGAAGACCTTTTTCAGCTTTCAAAAAGCTACGGCGGTGAAATGGCGGTTTATTTCAATGACGATCCCACCCTTACCGTTTCTGCCCACATTGCAAAAAGAAAGCCACTTACCATTGTAACCGGCTTTCCCGGTGAAAACAGTAACGATTTCATTAATCTGATCCGTTCCCTTTTCCCGTCTACACCAATCAGCATGGTGAATACTGAAGGAACTGTGTATAATATTGTTCCTCAGAGTTAAATTGATTTTCCCTTTAATTTTTTGTTTTTCATTATTTTCTTCCCCAAAATCAAAGACACCGTACTTTTTCTGTGCGGTGTCTTTGGTATTTCAAAATATATTTTCATAAGCCTTATCGAAAAATTCTTCAAAGCTTATGTCGCTTATAATGTCGAGATAAACTATGGTGTTGTCCTTTACGGCATAACCGCAGTCCTGCTCCTTACCCTCGTGAACCTCTCTGCAGAGATAATCCCATTTGTCGCTTTGGATTTCTTTTATTTCTGAACCGTACTTCTGCATATTATCTATCAATTGCTTTTCGTATTTACGAACAATGTTTTCATTTTCACTTCTGAGAATGTAATAATAAATATAAGGCTTTCTTCCGTCTTCCGTTTCCTTATGGGTGCGTGAACGGAAAATGTAATATTCAGCAAAAGGTGTGATTTTTTCTATCGGCTTTTCTTCGTCGGCGTTTTCCTCGGTTATACCGAACTCTATGACAGAAACGGGATTTCCGCCGTAGCTGAGGAAGTATTTTGAATTGCTTTCATATTCCTTAAGACTAAGCTGTGCCGTACCGTAAACTCCTGCAGCCATAAGCGCCGCAAGTACGCAAAGAGCAACAATTTTAACGGCGGTATGCTTTCTTTTAAAAATGATTCTGCCTGTGAGCACGACAATAATGTAAAGAGCAGCAAGTCCGCCTTCAAAATAAAAGTGCCATACCTCAGATGTATAGCCGAAAGCGAACACGCAAAGTGAAGCAAACCACAACAGCATAAGCAGTATACCCGACACATCTTCCGAAAGCAGTATGTGTTTTGTCTGCTTCAGATTATAAAAAGGTATTGCTCTGCCTGCTTTAACCGCTTTTTCAGCTCTTATGCGCCAGAACAGATAGTGCACTCCTTTCATTAAAGCCAGAATTACAAAGCCGAAAATGAGAAAACGTATTGTCAATTCGCTGGCCTCTGTTTCAATGGGTGCAGCATAATCGGTTCTGAAGACATACAGGCGAAAAATATGTAAAAGCAGCAAAATGGCAAAAGCACCTGTGCCTGCAAGTGTGCTTAAAGTTGATTTAAGAGCATCCTTGCACTCTGTCTTAATGGGTTTTGCATCTGAAATTTCAGTTCTGAAAACATAAAATTCTCTGTCCGATGAAACAAACTCCCACCCTTTTTCCTCTGCAGAAGCCAAAAATTCATCTCTCTGCACACTTCTGAAAATAACAACGCAGTAGCGGACTTCCCTTCCGGGTGCTTTTTGAAAGGTGAATTTTCCTTTTGTATAGGCTGTCAGCTTCAGGCCCTCTGATTCTTTTTCTGCAAGATATTCACCGATAGCTGTTAGCTGAGTAGGACTGAAAGGATTATAAATTGAAACTGTGTTCTTCATTCTCTTCACCGCCTTTTTTACATTATAGCATAAAAACTCCCGACATTCAACAGAATGTCGGGCTAAGTTTTTATTTTGCAAGTGCGCCGATTTCAAGCATAAATCCGCCGAGCTGTGCGCCGAATTCAGGGCCGCCGTCCATAATGAGACGGCCTGCCTTTGTTGCTTCAAGCATATCGTCGGTGCTCATAAGAATACCGAGTGCGCTGTCAAGGTTGTTGAAGCGAAGTGTGAAGAAAGGCATTGCTCTCTTGTATTCGCCTCTGCCTGCTCTTGATTTGCCTGCCTTGATTCTGAGGTAAGCTGAAACCTGAGGATAACCGTCAACTGCAAAAGCATAAACACGGTCGGGGCTCTTTGTGGTCCAATCCTTGATTTCGGGATGTCCGAGCTTGTTAAGCTGGCTGATACCGCTTGAAAGAAGGTAGAAATAGCACTTAACGAGAAGCTCTTTTGTTGCTTCATCCTTAGGAGCTTCTGTTGCACCGAGAAGGTTAGCCATTTTAAGAAGAACCATTACAAAGCTGATGAGAACGTCAGCCTTCTTGAGGCCTTTGATTTTAGGAATACCTGCAGGAGTGATCTTACCCTTAAAGAAATCATTAAGATTTTCAACACTCTTGAACTGAAGCTCAATGTGGGGATCCTCTGTAAGACAGGTGTGAACAAGCCATTCGCCTGAGTTTACAACAAAGTGCATACCTCTCTTGCCGCCTTCAACCTCGGGGTCAAGGCAGCTTACCTGAATTACTGCGTGTGCTTTTTCAAACTTTTTCTTGAGTTTGGGGTCGTCATTTGCGATTACTTTTACAAGCGGCAAAGCAGCATTGAGAAAGATTTTATTTGAATATAAGGCTTCCTGTGTATGAGCCATGTCATTTGCCTCCTTGTATTATTAGAATTCGTCGTCCCAGTTATCGTCTTCTTCAAAGTCTGCGTTCATTGTTTCACGAACTGCAGCGATGATACCGTTAGCGTCGATACCTGCATCTGACATAATGTCTTCATGAAGACCGATCATAGCAAAGCCCTTATGACCGAGCATCTTGAATGCGCAGCCCTTACCGTACTGAGCCATAACCTCTGCAACAGCTGAACCTAAGCCGCCTGTAACAAGGTGGTCTTCAACTGTAACAATTCTTCTTGTGTCAGAAATTGCCTTCTGAATAGCTTCAACGTCAATAGGCTTGATAGTGTGCATATTAAGAACGCGAACACTGAGTCCGTCTGAGTTCTTAAGGAATTTAGCAGCTTCACGAGCCTGGAATACACAAGAACCGCAAGCGATAACTGTGATATCTGTACCCTCGTGAACCTCAACAGCCTTACCTACTTCAAAGCCGTAGTCCATGTTTTCATAAAGAACACGGTCGAAACCACGGTTGATACGGATATAGTAAGGACCGAAGTTGTCGTAAGCTGCGTTTACAGCGTTAGCTGTTTCAAAGCCGTCAGCGGGAACGATAACTGTAAGGTTGGGCATTGCTCTTGTAATAGCAAGGTCAGTGATAGCATGGTGAGTTGAACCTGCCTGACCGAAGGATGTACCTGAGTGAGTAGCAATAATCTTTGCGTTTACGTTCTGATAGCAGATGTCTGTGTGAAGCTGGTCACAAGCACGCATTGATGTGAAAGCTGAGAAGCCTGAAAGGAAAGGAATCATTCCTGCTCTTGCCATACCTGCAGCTACACCGAACATATCCTGTTCTGCGATACCAACGTTGATAACTCTTTCGGGGCAAACCTTAAGAACGTCACCGAGCTTTGTTGATTTTGCAAGGTCAGCTGTGATAGCAACTACCTTGGGGTCTTTTAAAATGATGTCAGCCAGAGCCTTACCGTAAATTTCAGCTGTTGAAAGTTCGGTCTGGTCAACTGCTGTGTAAACAAATCCGCCTGCCATAATTATTTGCCCTCCTTTTCTGCTCTTGCGCAGCGAGCCTTATAGTCTTCTTCAAGTTCCTTGTTGAACTTTTCAAAACGTGCATCGTCAATAGCGCCGTAGTGCCATGTGTAGTCGCCTTCGATTGATTTGATGCCGGCGCCCTTCTTTGTATCCATAAGAATACATGTGGGTGCGCAGGGTTCCTTTGCTCTTTCAATAGCAACATCAATAGCGTTGCAGAGCTCACCGATATTGTTACCGTCAACAACGATTGTGTTGAAGCCGAAAGCTGTCATCTTGTCAGCAAGAGGTTCAAGCTTCATAACATCTTCTGTGTTACCGTCGATCATGTTGTGGTTTCTGTCGATGAATACGATACAGTTGGAAAGGTTGTAATGGTTGATTGTCATAAAGCCTTCCCAGCATGAGCCTTCACCAAGCTCACCGTCACCTGTAACTACGTATGTAAGATAATCCTTACCGAGAAGTCTTGCTGCAAGAGCTGTACCTGCTGCAATTGAGGGGCCGTGGCCAAGTGAACCTGTTGATGCGTCAACACCTACTACCTTGTTTGAGTCAAGGTGCATACCCATCTTTGAACCTGAAAGGTTGAATGACTTGAGCATTTCAACGTCGTTGAAGCCCTTGTCGCAAAGTACGGGAGCGTAAGCAATTGCTGCGTGACCCTTTGAAAGGATAAAGCGGTCTCTGTCTTCCCACTGGGGTTCCTCAACCTTGATGTTGAGATACTTGTGATAGAGAACGGTAAGAAGGTCCATAACGCTCATACCGCCGCCGAAGTGTCCGCTGCCTGCCCATACAGTTGTCTGAACTGTAAGCTTACGAAGCTCATAAGCCTTTTTTTCAAGGGCAAGCCATTCTGATTTTGAAAGTGGCATAATGTTTTCCTCCAATCAATTAATGATTAAATATTTATCTGCTTTGCATAAGACAACAATTTGTTGTCTTATGCAAAGTATTTTATCTTATCTGAAAAGCTCAGGATGATTCTTAGCAACAATACCGAAGGCTTCTTCAGCAACCTCGATTGTGTGCTTGATATCCTTATCTGAAAGAGCAGCGTTGATGAAGTGGTTGTGGTGAGAAGTAAAGAAGATACCTCTTGAAACCATTTCAGCAACCCATTCCTGATGAAGAACCATATTGTCGTCGTTAGCAATTCTGAGATAGAACAGAGCGGGAGCACCTGATACACGAAGATCGAAGCCGTGCTCTGCGCCTGCCTTAACAAGACCGTTTGTGAGCTTTTCACCCTTCTGTCTGAAGAGTGTGGGTGTGTCAAGAGCCTTCATTTTGTTGATGTTTGCAATACAAGCTGCAAAGGGAACAGCTGAAAGCCAGTATGAGCCTGTGTATGAAAGAGAGCTCATTGCACTCTTAAGGAATTCCTTACCGCAGATAGCTGACATATTGTAGCCGTTAGCGAGAGCCTTACAGAAGCAGATAAGGTCTGCTTCAAAGCCGAAGAAGTGGTCTGAACCTGCAAGGTCAAGACGGAAGCCTGCACGAACGTCGTCGATGATAAGAACGATGTCATTAGCTGTACAGATCTTTCTTACCTTCTGCCAGAAATCCTTTTCGGGGAAAGCGTTGTCGTGGAAGTTACCGTGATCATAGGGCTGAGCGATGATACAAGCGATCTGGTTCTTGTTTTCTTCGATTGTCTTTTCAAGAAGAGGAATATCGTTCCAGGGAAGGATAATGTTGTTAGCAACGTCTTCTTCAAGAACACCGGGATAGTCCTTCTTCATACACCAGGGTGAAACGCCGTGGTAGTAGCCTGAGAACATGATGATCTTCTTTCTGTGTGTATATGCTCTTGCGCACATAATTGCGCCCTGAGTTGCGTCGTTACCGTTCTTTGCAAAGAACGCCCAGTCAGCAGTATTAACTGTGTCAACAAGAAGCTCAGCACATTCAACCATAACCTTACCGGGCTGGGTTGTGCAGTTGCCGAGAGCTGTCTGCTTAGCTGCAGCAGCATCAACGTCGGGATCGCAGTAACCGAGAACGTTGGGACCGTATGCGCACATATAGTCGATAAACTTGTTGCCGTCAACGTCCCAGATGTATGTACCTTTTGCCTTTTCAGCAAACATGGGCCACTTGCTTACGGGGATAAACTGACCTTCTGCAGGGCCGAGGTGTCCGTAGATACCGGAGGGAATAACCTTTGTAGCTCTGTTGAAGAGCTCTGTGCTTTTGTCATAGTTGTAAACGGGAAAACTCATGATTATACCTCCTTATGCAAGATAAATAGCTACTCTGTCGAGTATTCTGTTTACGTTGTCGATCATATTAACAAGACCGAACATACCGATTTTGCCTTCACCGATGCAAGCAACAGCGTTAACCTTGCCGTCGAAGAGGTCACGTGCAAGACGGATTCCGTTGAATTCCATCTTTGAGTGGAAGCGTTCGGGCTTTTCCTTGATTGTAACCATGTGGTGATCCTTAACTCTGATACCGGCTGATACACAATCCTTGATTGATACTTCGATAATACCGTCGGGAATCTGTGAAGCACTGAATGTACCGATAGGATCGTTGTTGCCGATCTGTGAAAGAGCAACAGTGATTACATAGAACATAAGCTTTGTGCTGATTTCAAAGAACTTGTCGTCCTTAAGATCTTCTTCTGAAGCTCTGAGATACTTTGTGAGAATATCTGTGAGCGGAAGGAAGTTCTTGAGAAGGAACACAATGTGTGAATATCCCTTTGATGGGATGGGTGTAACTGTGCCGTCAATCATACCGTTGAACTTTTCGCATGAGCCGAAGGGGAGAAGAACGTCGCAGTTTTCGATGCCCTGATCCATTCTGCATCTTCCGTTTTTGAAGGTGAGAGTGGCGCTGGGACCGTCTGTAACAGCAAGGCCGATTGAAACGGGCTTTTTGGGATTAGCGAGCTTGCTTGCTTCTTCGTCTAATTCGCAAAGGTTTTCAATTGTGCCTAAGATGGCATACATATTAATATACGCCAAGGTTTTTGCATCTGTCATATAAAATCCTCCTTTGGAAAGTGAGCGACGACTCACTTTGTATAATAAAATGCTGTTGGTGATATTTTATCAAAATTTCCATACTATGTCAACAGTTATGTTGATATATTACAAAAAAATGAATGTGGAACATCTATTGCAACTGCATATTGTGATACCGAAGATATTTGACCACAAGAAGCATAAAAAAGCAGCCGTCACACGGGAGTGTGACAGCTCAGCTTGTCGAAAAAGTATTTTTCGACAAGCTGGCAGACTGCCGAGAAATGTGCAAGATGGCGTTTTCTTCGTCCCGAAGGCGTACATAGGTACTCCGAGAGGGCGAAAAAACGTCAAGTGCAAAAATTAAGAGACACAATTCGATATTGTGTCTCTTAAATATTGTAGATAAATTTTAAAAACATTTGAACTTTTATTTCCGATTTTTTCTTTTGCACGTTCTTGTGCGTTTATCGACAGTCTGAGCCGTCACACGGGAGTGTGACGGCTTTGCCGGCTTATTTTTTAATGCTTACTGTTGCAGATTTCGGGCTTTTGAATCCGCCTGATATAGCCTGCACATAGTAGTAGTTAGTGCCGCTTCCTGCAGTTTTGTCAGTATATGAGGTTGCGGATTTTCCTGCCTTTGCAATCTGCTTCCACGAACCGTTTCCTGTTTTACGATAAATGTAATGTGAAGCTGCACCCTTTGACGGGGTAAATGTCAACTTAATGTTTGAACCGCTTTTTGAAGCTTTTACATTTGTGGGAGCAGCAAGTATAAGTGCATACCCTTTTGCTCCTTCACTTCTTTCACCGTCTTTGCAAACTCTGACTGAATAGTAGTAGACTATACCGGCCTTTGCTTTTTTGTCTGTATATGTTGTTACATCACCGCTGTCAGTTGTGTGAACGAGCTTCCATGAGCCGCCGCTTTCCTTACGGTAAATCTGATAATAATCAGCTACGGAAGATTCCTTCCATTGAATCTTGATTGATGTCTTGGAGGTAGTGACCTTTGTTACTTCGGTAGGTAAGATATATACAACCTTTGCTTCCTTCTCAGCGAAAGCACTGAATACACCGGTGCTTTTATCTCCAACTCTCATACTGTAATAATATACATTACCGTCTTTGACTGTTCTGTCACTATATGTTGAGTATGTGCTTTCCGTGCGGATTTTTTCCCATTCGCCGTTGGCACCGACCTTTCTGTATATTTCAAGATCTCTTCCGAGGCCTTCATAATCCCACTCCACTATAATGTCCTCCTCAAAGATACGGGCCTTCACAGTGGGAGGATCATAAAGATATCCCTCACCTGCAGGAATTATTACTTCGGCTCCGTCTTTGACTGAACCTACAATATAGCCGTAAGTATTTGCAGTTTCAAGCTTTTCAATTGTGGCTGAGCTTTCTGTTCCGTCAACGGATGTTATAAACTTGTTGTCCTTGTCATAGATATTGAATTTTTCTGCACCCTCAACCGCATCCCAGCTTATTACTGCTGCGAAGCTTTCCTGATCAATGGTGAGCTTCGGATTGAAAGCAATAGGATCGAGAATTCTGCCTTCTTCGGGAAGAGCAGTAATTGTGCCGTCGGGCTTAACTGCTGTGACAGCATATTCATTCTTTACTTTTGCAGCATCTACACTGATTGTGAGGTTTCCGTTTGAAGTTGTTCCGGTGTAAACCTTATCCCAGCCGTCATCGGCACGCACATAGATTATGTATTTATCATCAGCGCTGAATTCCTCAAGCGCAATCCTCCAGTGTCCTTTATCTGAATAATAAACTGCAGTTTCAGAGGAGAAGCTTACGGTTTCTGCGGAAAGAACAACCTCTGTTTCGGCAGCGAGATCAGTTTTTTCTTCTCCATTCAGGCAATATGCTACCTTGTATGTGTATCTTGTTTCGATGAGAGCTTCCGGATCTTCAAAATCAGCTTTTTCACTTGTGCCGATAAGTTCATATTCGCTTTCAGCAGTTTTTCTGTAGATGTTGTAACCGTCAACACCCTTTACTTCGTCCCAGGTAAACTCAACGCCTGAAACTGTTCTTGCAACCGAAAGATTTCTGATGGGAGCATAGTAATAAAAGCCTGTTCCCGTTTCGTCGCCCTTGCCGAAAATATACGAATCTGAGCGGTACTCAATGCACGGCTCTATGGTGTAATAGTATTGCTTGCTGTCTGAATCGGGTATAGATGTATCAACAAAGCTGCTTCCGTCAACGCGGTCTATTACCTGCCATCTGCCGTTCTCTTCTTTTCTCTGGATTTTGTACTTAACACCGTCTTTTTTCTCCCAGGAAAGAACAGGTTGACCGTTTTCGTTTCTTTCAATTTCATTTAAAACGGGAATGTCAAAAAGTGCAGCAGGATTATTGGCTTTTCCGTACAAGCTGTAGTAACCGTTTCTCTCTGATGTTACCGCATAACTGTAAACGGTATATTTTTCAGCTGTTCCGTCAATATAGCTGGTTTCTGAGGTTTCACCGATAAGTGTCCATTCAGTATCCTTGTAGAGCTTTCTGTAAACCTGATAGCTTTCGGCCTTGCTTACATCATTCCATCTGACCACCAAAGCCTCATCTCCCTGTACGACACCGTATACATAGGGAGCATTCATGAAATAGCAGCCTACACCGTAAGGGTCATAACCGCTTACTGTGGTACCGCTCTGTGCTACAACTGCGTAGTAATATGCATTACCGCTTTTTACATTTGTATCGTTATATGATCTGCTGCCGGTTGTTGCAATTCTTTCCCATTCACCGTCATTTGCAGCTCTGTAGACAGTATAGGTACAGCCGCTTTTGGGCTTGCTCCAAGTTATCTCGATTCCATGTGACTGAAGTTCTGCCTTCACCGTGGGTGCTTT
>JAFWZS010000001.1 GCA_017522205.1 Clostridia bacterium | reverse complement strand
TTTCGGGCGTTGTTGAGCCTTTTGCTGTCTTTCTGACGGTTCTGCTCTCGTCTGTTCTCGTGCCGTTTCTTCCCTTCATGCTATCTTTTGCAGCCGGTGCAATGCTCTATGTGGTTATGATTGAGCTTTCGGGTGATTTTATTAAAGATAACACAAGAGAAAAAGGTATAACGGCTTTCATTCTCGGCTTTTCAGTTATGATGAGCCTTGATGTTGCTTTGGGATAAATTAAAATACAGATATTTCTGTGCGATTCTGCGTGAAATATCTGTATATTTTTTGCCTTAATAGAGCATAAATAACTCCCGCCATGCCGGGTATGACGTCTATAACCTGCCTCAAAGCAGGGTGGTGATAGCGAGTCAGGTTCACGCTCCCTTCGTCCACAAAGGTGGGAGGTCTGCAATCCGCTGACAAAGCATCTCTCCGTTTAAATACGTGTTGGGTTATAACTATCATAATTATCGAACACAGCAGGATTATTATTAAGTTTTTGCAGTGAGGAAAGCTTTATTCTTCCTCAGCTTCTTTTTCATATTTTTCTATGAGTCTGTCCTCAAAAATATTGCCGATTTCGTTGAATTCCTTTTCATCTTCAATCTGAATAAGGTAGTTTTCACCGTCTTCTTCTATCACCTTGAGAATAAGAACATCACCGTCAGAATCAAGGATTTCTTCCTCGTCGTCATAAATGGGGATAAGTGCAACATATCTGTTGCCGTCATCGGTTTCAATTCGGTCAAGCTCTTCAAAAATATGCTCGACACCTTCTTCGTCTGTTACGCTAACAATATCGGGTCCGAATTCTTCGTTCATATCAGTTTACCTCGCTTAAATTATTACATTAACATTGTAATATTTTCACCCGAGAATGTCAATATAAGATAAAAAATATTTAATTTAAAAATCTGTGTAAAATATGGTGACAATTTGTGGTAATATATGGTATAATATTCTGTAACATAGTCGGAGCGGTTTTTCTTCCGACTTAAGTAAGGAGTAGAAGGATATGTCAAATTCATTGAATCCCGTTTTCGGAGATTGGTATACAGATAAGCAGATAGGCTCAGGAACAGACGGAAAGGTGTTCAGTATTTACCGTTTGAGACCTGACGGAAGTAAAGAAACATCAATGCTTAAAATCATAAGACTTGGTGAAAACAGAAACGAAAGAAAGTTTTTTACATCTGATGATGCTGAAAACGAATCAGCCCTCAATTATGAGGAAATTATAAAGAAAATCAAGCGTAATATTATAACTGTTAAAAAGCTTGATATGGGTAAAAATATTGTTAATTACGAAGCTCTTGAGGTAAGAGAAGCAAGCGACAACAAGGGTCAGCTTCTTCTTATAAAGCTTCAGGAAATGCGTTCACTTTCTCAGCTGCTTGACGAATTCTCATTTACCTATGAGGAAACCGTCAGACTTGGTCTTTCGGTATGTAAGGGCCTTATGAAGTGCAGAAAGTTCAATTATACTTACCCTAACCTTAAGCCCGAGAACATTCTCTTTGACAGAAACGGTATGTGTAAGCTTGGTGACCTTGGTTCATTCAGCTGTCTTGAGCCGTCAAAAACTTCAATTGCCTTCAAGCGTACACAGTATTATATGGCACCTGAATTTATCAAAACAGGTAAGGTCAGCAGAACTGCAGACATCTATTCTCTCGGTCTTGTTCTCTATATGCTTACAAACCGTGGCAGACTTCCTTTTGTTGAGCCTTATCCTCAGAAGCTGACGGTAAACTCCTTCAACGAAGCAACTGTTAAAAGAGTTGCAGGTGAAAAATTCCCGAAGCCTGTTCTCTGCAGTGACAAGCTATGGTATATAATCAGGAAGGCTTGTGCCTATAATCCTTATGAAAGATATCAGACTCCCGAAGAGATGTATGCTGATCTCAAGCGTCTTCTTATGACAACGGATTTCGCTGATGATGTACAGTATGATGTTTACTCTGAACGCATTGAGGGTGACGAGAGCGACGCTGATGTTATGGTTCCGACCTTTGAGGAGGGTGGATACGACCCTTTAGCCGAAGAGTTCGGTGAGGAGTGGATTGCACCGGACCTTAAATCAGAAATCAAAATTCCCGACTGGGTTCCCATGTACAAACGTCAGAAGGAAAAAAGAAAGGCAGCTACCTTTGAAAAACTGCCTGAAATCAAAAAACGCAAACCTGCACCGAAAAAGAAGATTGAATCTCTCAAAGAGCTTATTACCGTTGCGCTTATTGCACTTGCTCTTCTGATTCTTTTCATCACCTGTATTGTAATGCGTTTCTCAGGTGACGAAGAGACACTTACAACTCTTCTCTGTGCAGTTTACGGAAGTTTTTATCTTCCCACTTTGCCTATATGATGAGGTGATATTATGGCTTCAGATATGATTAAAGCGGCACTTAAAGCTGAAGAAGATGCAAGGCAGATGAAAAAGGCTGCCGAAGCTAAGGCTCAGAAAATGGTTGCCGAAGCTAAAAAACAGTGTGATACTATAATTTCAGACGCAAAAAAGCAGGCTGAAAGTCAGGCTCACATTATTCTCAGTGATGCACGTTATACTGCTGACGGTGTTATAAAGCAGGCTGAAAAGCTTGCTGAAATGCGTGAAAAGAAATCAATCAGCGACACAGAAAAGAAGTATGACGAAGCAATAAAAATGATTTTTGAAGAGATACTCAGATAACTGATATGTATATTCTCAGAAAAGGAGGTGTACTATGGCAAAAATAAAGCTGCAAAGGTTTCAGATTATTGCTCTTTTGACCGAGAGCAAAAAGCTGATGGATTTTTTGCAGAGAACGGGTGTTACCGAGCTTCAGAATGCTGAAAACGAAGTACTTATAAAGCACGATACTTCTGAAACCGTTACGGAGCTTCAAAGAAAAAGCGAAGTAGCCGAAAAAGCCTTCAGAGTTCTTGAAAGAACCTGCGAAATAAAGAAAAACATTCTTCAGAAGTTTTCGGACTACCGTGAAATTGATTACAGTGAATATAAGCTGATTTCTGACAAAAGTGATGAAATCTATGAAACCGCAGAGCTGATTATTTCTCTTGATGATAAAATTTCAGAATACAGAAATGAGATAAGCAAAGAGAAAAAACTTTCAGATTACTACTCATCCTGGCTTTCGCTTGACATTCCTCTCGGCTCGAAGCGTACGGCAAACACAAATATTTTTGTAGGCTCCTTCAAAAAGCAGCTCACAAAAGAAAGGCTCATGAGCCTTATTGAAGAGAGAAATCCTGAGCTTACCGATGTGGAAGCTGAGATTGTGCACAGCGAAAAAATGCTGACTAATGCAGTTTTTATGTGTCATAAATCTCACAGTGAAGAGCTTTTGTCCGTACTTTCCGGTCTTGGCTTTTATGTTCCCGAAAAAATGCCTATGAAAACTGCCGACAAGGCAAAGGCAGAATGTGAAAGCAGAATTTCCGAGCTTCTTCAGAAAATTGAAGACACGGAAAATGAAATGAACGACTACAAGGATAACTACGAAAATATTCGTTTCCTTTATGATTTTTATATTGCCGAAGCGGACAAGTATAAAGCCGTGGAAAACACAGGCACAACGGAGAAAACAGTTTATATTACAGGTTATGTTCCTGCAAAATACGGTGAGGAGCTGAAGTTTGAGGTTGAACGGAGATTTACTTCTGAAATGGTGCTCTCGGTTCCCGATTACGAAAATGAAGACGTACCTGTGCTTATAGAGAACCGAAGTTTTGCTGCCGGTGTGGAAAGCGTAACAAATATGTATTCTCCGCCGTCTAACAAGGACGTTGACCCGAATCCCGTAATGTCATTTTTCTACTATGCATTTTTCGGGCTGATGCTTTCCGATGCAGGCTACGGACTTCTGATGGTTCTCTCAATGCTTTTTGCAAAGTACAAGCTTAAAGTCAGAGGCAGTATGAAAAAGACCTGCGATATGTATCTTTACTGCGGAATTTCAACTGTGTTCTGGGGAACGCTTTTCGGTGGCTGGTTCGGCGATCTGATACCGACGGTTATGAAAAACTTTATGGGTATTGAAAATCCGCCATCGCTTGCTTTGTGGCTTGAGCCAATGAACGACACCATGGATCTTCTGATGTACTCAATGCTTTTCGGCGTTGTTCATCTTCTTGCGGGTCTCTTAATACGTTTCTATATGCTTCTTAAAGAGAAAAACTATCTCGGGGCAGTTTTCGATGTAATTCCCGTAATGCTTTTTGCCGTTGGCTTTGCAATTTCAGGTGCATCCTTTATCTTTACCGTTCCCGAGGCTATAAAACCCTACGGTACAATTCTTCTTGCAGTCGGTTCTGTTCTCATTGTGCTTACTGCAGGACGAAGCAGCAAGAATATTCTCGGAAAGCTGGGTGGCGGTCTTTATGCACTTTACAATGCCGCTTCGGGCTATCTCGGTGACATTCTTTCCTATTCGAGACTTCTTGCACTTTGTCTCGTAACGGGCGTAATTGCCAACGTTGTGAATCTTCTCGGTGCAATGCCCGGTAACATCATAATTTTCATTATCATATTCATTGTGGGACACACAATCAATATAGCAATCAATCTTATCGGAACTTATGTTCACACAAACCGACTTCAGTATGTGGAGTTCTTCTCAAAATTCTATGAAGGCTCGGGCAGAACATTTACTCCGTTAAAAATCAATTCAAAATTCTTTACAATCAGGGAGGACGAAAAATATGAATAATCTCGGTTTATTTTTTGCAATTTTAGGTGCCGCTTTTGCAGCAGGCTTCGCAGGTATAGGTTCTGCAAGAGGTGTTGGCATTGCAGGTGAAGCAGGTGCAGGACTTCTCACAGAAAAGCCCGAACTTTTCGGTAAGGTGCTTATTCTTCAGATTCTTCCCGGTACCCAGGGTCTTTACGGCTTCATCGTTGCGCTTCTTCTTCTTAACAGAATCGGTCTTATCGGCGGCACACCCGCTATGCTCACCTGGTCACAGGGACTTACATTCTTTGCTGCAGCAATGCCTATGGCTATTGCCGGCTACTTCTCAGCAGTTTATCAGGGCAGAGTTGCCGCTTCAGCAGTTTCAATGATTGCCAAGGATTCATCACAGACTGCAAAGGGCATGACCCTTTCAGCTCTCGTTGAGACCTATGCAGTTCTTGCACTTCTTGTTTCAATTCTCGCTGTTTTCAACATTGCAGTTTAAAAGTATTGAAACAGAAAGAGAAAGGAGATGAGTAGGTGACAGGTTTAGAGAAAATTGCTGAACTCATCAATGAGGAAGCTGCGGAAGAATGCGGAAAAATTCTCAGAGATACTTCAGCCGAAATCAAAAAAATGATTGCTGAAGCCCGTGTGAGTGCGGCGAAGGTCAGCAAGAAAATTGTTGACAAGGCTAAAACTGAAGCTGACCTTATCAGCGCTACTGCTAAAGGCAAGGCTGAATCAATCACAAGAAACAAATATCTTGAAATCAGAGGCGCCATTCTCAACGATGTAATTTCCGCCGCTTATGAAGAAATTGAAAAAATGAGCGACGAGGAATATTTTGAGCTTATAACAAAGCTTTGTGTAAAGTATATTCAGCCCGGTGAATGTACAATGTTTATGAACGGCTATGACCTATCGAGGCTTCCCGAGGATTTCGAGCTTACAATAAACTCAGCAGTCTTTGAGAAATCTGCGGTTTATATTTCCAAAAAGGCTGTAGATATCGAAAACGGTTTCATTCTGTCCTACGGTAAGGTTGAAATCAACTGTACATTCAGAGCAATCTTCGATGAAAAAATGGACAGCCTTAAAGATATGCTCAGTCCCTTTATGTTCTCTTGAAAGGTGATATAATTATGAGAGATACAAATTACGCTTATTGCGTTGCAAGGGTGAGGGCAGCCGAAAGCAAAATGCTGTCTGAGGATGATTTTTCAAGGCTTAAAGGATTTAAAAATACCTTTGAAGCAATCAGATTTCTAAAAGAAAAGGGCTGGACTTCTTCGGATAAGGACAATATAAGAGAAGTTATTTCATTTGAAAAAGAAAATCTCTGGAAGCTTCTTAATGAAAGCGTACCAGACAAAAATGAGCTCGGTGTGCTTTGCACTCTTAATGATTTTTTCAATATCAAAGCTGCAGTAAAGTGTCTTCTGACCGACACACCTTTTGAAAACTACATTATGATGCCCACCACATTGGATGTAGCTTTACTTAAAGATAATCTTCTGAAGAGAGATTTTTATGCCGCTTTCAAGGATAAGGGTGAAACTGCAGAAAAAGCCTATAATACTGCCGTAAAAAGCGAAAGCGGACAGAGTACAGAAATTATCATAGACAGAGCAGCAATTGATTATATGGCACGTTACGGCGAAAATATTGATGATAAAGTTACTTCGAAGGTATGCAGCTTCATATCTGACACATCAAACATAAAAATTGCATTGAGATGTGTGCTTACCGGTAAGGATGAAAGCTTCATAAACGAGGCGATCGGCCTTTGCAGAAGTCTCAGCAGAGAAAAGCTCGTTGCTTCAGCTATTAAGGGCAAGGATGAGCTTTACGCTTACCTTGACACAACCGCTTACAAAGACGGTGCAAAACTTTTTGAAAAGAGCTTTTCCGACTTTGAAAAATGGTGCGATGAAAGACTTATAGAAATTGCCTCAGAAAGCAGATACACCTCCTTTTCTTTTTCTCCTGTGTGCTGCTATTACTATAAAAAGCTCACTGAAATCAAAAATGTTAATATGATTCTCAGCATAATTTCAGCTTTCAGTGAGAGCGTTGAAAGGCAGGGTGAGGCTGATGTATAAGGTTGCAGTTATAGGCGACAGAGACAGCGTTGCCGCTTTTTCAGCTCTCGGCTTGGACACTTTTGAAATCAATGACGGCAAAGCTGCCGCAAAAAAGCTCCGTGAGCTTTCTTCCGATTACGGCATAATTTACATCACGGAAAAGCTTGCAGCTTTTTGTGAAAAAGAAATCCGAAATATGAAAGATAACATTACACCTGCCGTTATTCTTATTCCCGGCACTTCAGGCAATACGGGAAAGGGAATGGAATCTCTTAACCAATCGGTTGAAAGAGCAGTAGGTAAAAATATTCTTTAAGGTGATTAAATGAACGACGGTACAATTATTAAAATCTCGGGTCCTCTCGTTGTGGCTTCGGGAATGAAAAGTGCAAATATGTTTGACGTTGTGCGTGTAGGCAATGAGCGTCTTATGGGCGAAATCATTGAAATGCACGGCGATGAAGCCTCGATTCAGGTCTATGAAGAAACCTCAGGCCTCAGACCCGGTGAAAAGGTTGAGACAACGGGAGAGCCTCTCAGCGTTGAGCTTGGCCCGGGACTTATCGGCGGAATCTTCGACGGTATTCAGCGTCCGCTTTATGAGGTTGCGAAAATTTGCGGAAACAACCTTAAACGAGGTGTTGAGCTGCCTTCCTTAAGTAGAGAAAAGCATTGGGTTTTCGTGCCTCAGGTTAAAGAGGGTGACCGTGTTTTCGGCGGTGATATAATCGGCTTCGTTGAAGAAAATGAGGTTGTGAATCATAAAATTATGCTTCCTCCTGCAATCAGCGGTATTGTGAAAGAAATTTCCTCCGGAACATGCACAACGGAGGATGTTGTCGCTATTGTCCTTGATGAAAAGGGAAATGAAAATCCCGTTGGAATTACACAGAAATGGCCCGTAAGAAAGGGCAGACCATATTCTAAAAAGCTTGCTCCTTCTGAGCCTCTTATAACGGGACAGAGAGTTATTGATTCACTTTTCCCACTTGCCAAGGGCGGCGTTGCTGCAATTCCCGGTCCTTTCGGAAGCGGTAAAACCGTGACTCAGCATCAGCTTGCAAAGTGGTCAGATGCAGATATAATCGTCTATATCGGCTGCGGTGAGCGTGGAAACGAAATGACCGATGTACTTAATGAGTTTCCTGCTCTCAAAGACCCGAAGACCGGCAAGACACTTATGGAAAGAACCGTGCTTATTGCAAACACTTCAGATATGCCCGTTGCGGCACGTGAAGCCTCAATTTATACAGGTATCACTATTGCGGAATATTTCCGTGATATGGGCTACAATGTTGCTCTTATGGCTGACTCAACTTCACGTTGGGCAGAGGCACTTCGTGAAATGAGCGGAAGACTTGAAGAGATGCCTGGTGAAGAGGGTTATCCTGCTTATCTTTCAAGCCGTCTTGCGCAGTTCTATGAAAGAGCCGGCAGAGTTCTTTCAATCGGTAAAGAGCAGAGAGAGGGTACACTTTCAGTTATCGGTGCAGTTTCACCTGCAGGAGGTGACATTTCAGAGCCCGTTACTCAGGCAACTTTAAGAATCGTAAAGGTGTTCTGGGGTCTTGACTCGGCTCTTGCGTATAAGCGTCATTTCCCGGCAATCAACTGGCTTACAAGCTACTCACTCTATGCAAACTCAATGGGGGAGTGGTTCAATAAAAACATTTCACCTGAATGGACAAAGCTGAGAGGTAATATCATAAGACTTCTCTCTGAGGAAGCTGAGCTGCAGGAAACCGTTAAGCTCGTAGGTATGGATGCAATTTCCCATAAGGACAGACTTAAAATGGAAGCTGCAAGAAGTATTAGAGAAGACTTTCTTCATCAAGCGGCTTTCCACGAGGTTGACACCTACGCTTCAGCAGACAAGCAGTTCACAATGATGAAAACCGTATGGTCCTTCTATGAAAAGGGACTTGAAGCACTCGAAAAGGGTGCTGATGTTGAAAAGATTTCTCTTATGGATGTAAGAGAAAAAATCGGCAGACTTAAGTATGTTAAGGAAGATGAGGTATCTGCCGAATATGAAATAATCATTTCTGCTCTGGATGAAGAGCTTCAGACAACGCTGAAAGGAGAGGACGACTGATGCCTAAAGAATACAGAACCATAAGTGAAGTTGCAGGTCCTCTTATGCTCGTTAAAAACGTTGACGGTGTTGCTTATAATGAGCTCGGTGAAATTGAGCTTAAAAACGGTGAAAAACGCCGCTGTAAAGTTCTTGAAGTAAATGGCAGCGATGTACTCGTTCAGCTTTTCGAAGCTAGCACAGGCATAAATCTCTCTGACAGTAAGGTGCGTTTTCTCGGAAAACAAATGGAGCTTGCTGTGTCTGAGGATATGCTGGGCAGAGTTTTTGACGGTCTCGGAAGACCTATTGACGGCGGTCCGTCAATTATACCCGACAAGCGTATGGATGTTAACGGACTTCCCATAAATCCCGTAAGACGTGACTATCCAAATGAATTTATTCAGACAGGTGTTTCTGCCATTGACGGTCTCAACACCCTTGTAAGGGGACAGAAGCTGCCTATATTCTCAGCCTCGGGACTTCCTCACGCTGAGCTTGCGGCACAAATTGCGAGACAGGCAAAAACTCTTGAAGACAGTGACAACTTTGCCGTTGTTTTTGCGGCAATGGGTATCACCTTTGAAGAGGCTGATTATTTCAGAGAATCCTTCAAGAAAACGGGTGCTCTTCAGAGAACGGTTATGTTCCAGAACCTTGCAAATGACCCTGCAATTGAAAGAATCGCAGCACCTAAAATGGCTCTTACCGCTGCCGAATATCTCGCTTTTGAAAAGGGTATGCACGTGCTTGTTATTATGACCGACATCACAAACTATGCCGATGCTTTAAGAGAAATTTCCTCAGCTAAAAAGGAAGTTCCCGGCAGAAGAGGTTATCCCGGTTATATGTATACAGACCTTGCATCAATTTATGAACGTGCAGGCAGACAGAAGGATTGCAGGGGTTCAATCACCCTTATTCCTATTCTCACAATGCCTGAGGATGACAAAACTCATCCCATTCCCGATCTTACTGGTTACATTACTGAGGGACAGATTATCCTTTCAAGAGAGCTTTTCAGAAAAGGTATCACACCTCCTGTTGATGTTCTTTCGTCTCTTTCACGACTTAAGGATAAGGGTATCGGCGAGGGCAAAACAAGAAGTGACCACAGAGATACAATGAATCAGCTTTTCTCATTCTATGCAAGAGGCAAGGATGCAAAAGAGCTTATGACGATTCTCGGTGAATCTGCTCTAACTCCCATTGACAGAAAGTATGCTGAATTTGCTGAACGCTTCGAGGAAGAGTATGTTTCTCAGGGCAGTGAAACCGACAGAAGCATTGAGGATACACTTAATATCGGCTGGAAGTTGCTTTCAATTCTCCCTAAGTCAGAGCTTAAGAGAATTTCACCCGAATATCTCGATAAATATTACAGCAAAAAGTAGGTGGTTTTATGGCAGTAATGAACGTAAATCCCACCAGAATGGAGCTTACCAAGCTGAAGCAGAAGCTCACATCCCTCAGAAGAGGCCACAAGATACTGAAAGATAAGCGGGATGAGCTTATGAGACAGTTTCTTCTTTTGGTAAAGGAAAACAAAGAGCTTCGGCTGAAGGTTGAAAAAGGCGTAAAAAACGCCAATTATCATATGGCTCTTGCAGGTGCTTCAATGACAAAGGAAGAGATGGATATCGCTCTCATGATGCCCACTCAGAAGGTTAATCTTGACGTGAAAAAGAAGGTTATCATGAGCGTGGATGTGCCGTTATACGAAGTTAAAATGAAGTCACCCGACAAAAGTGACGTTTATTCCTACGGCTTTGCTTTTACTTCAGGTGAGCTTGATTCTTCGGTTAAAGAGCTTTCAGATATTCTTCCTGATATGCTTAGGCTTGCCGAAATTG
>JAFWZS010000076.1 GCA_017522205.1 Clostridia bacterium | reverse complement strand
TTCTGAATACGCTGATTGAAAAGATCGTTGTTCACGAAGCAACCACCGTGGACGGTATGCGTGAGCAGAACATTGACATCTACTACCGCTTTATCGGCAAAATTGAGTAAAAACAAAGATATGAGTGCCTATGCAAGTAGGCGTAGGCACTCATACATAACCAATATCTTTAAGTGCGGGAAACGGGTAAAGGGTTGCCCGATATGTCATTTATAATTCCCTTGTCAAAAGAGTTAAATGTTTCAATAAATGAGCTTCTAATGGGAGAAAAGCTTATATGTGAAACGGCAATGCCCGAAGCAAATGAAATGGTTGCAGAAATTATCGAGAAAAATAATGAAACACTTGCGAATGTAATTGTGGAAAGCCAAAAAACCATCAAACGGCACACAAAATTTTCAATAGGACTATTGATTTTGTTTTGCCTGCAATTGATAACATTCTTTATTGTTCCTAGCATTCTCCCATTTCAGTGGTCCTCCGCTGAAACAATGCTTCTTCTGACGGCGATTATTTCCGTCGGTGTAGGTTTATGCAAAAGCAAAGTAAAATGGTTTTTCCCGATAGCAATTTCCTTAGTGTTTTTCCTTGTAAATCTTTTCTATCGTGCAGACGAAGGTTTTCTTGGCTTTGTTGTTTCTCTTTATATCGCCGCAGGTTCCTTAATTGTTATTGCAATAGTTTCATTGCTGATATATCTATATAAAAGATTTAAAAGCAGATAAAATATTCTTTATACTTCGTTCTGAAAAACAACACGACTATTACTGCTCTCCTCGTGAGGGCAGTTTTTATATGCAAAAACACCTGCTACTTTAAAAGTAACAGGTGTCTCATTTTAAGTAAAATCATTTAAGAGTTGCAATATACTCCGCCATTTCGCCGACAGTTTTATATGTAACGAAATCCTTTATGTCGATTCTTACGCCCATTGCTTCTTCAATTTCATCAATTACACAAGCTGTGTCAAATGAGCTGAGTGCAAGGTCTGTTTTGAAGCTTGAGCCTGCAGTGATTTCTTCCTCTGTGTAGTTTTCAAGTACTTTGATAAGATTTTCCATTTTCATTCGTTCCTTTCTTTCAGGGTTACATTGAACCTCTGTAAATTCCTTTTAAAAGTAAAATGCCGTTCTTTTGATTTTTCCTGAGGATGTTCTCGGGAATGGGGTGTTTCTTATCTTGAGTGAAGCAATCTGTCTAGTCTGGGGAGACTGCAGATTGATTTCATCTACAATTCTGTGAATCTGCTTTTCGATTTCTTCTGCTTCCATTTCATCGCAGAACTCTCTGTCAGGGAAGGCTTCACATACGATTTTATCGTTTTCGCCGTAAACCACAACTTCCTTGACAATGGACTCGTCAGCAAAAAGGTTTTCGATTTCTTCCGGTGAAACGTTTTCGCCGTTTGAAAGAATAATAAGATTCTTCTTTCTGCCAATAAGATAAACGTGGTTATCTTCTATGTAACCAAGGTCACCGGTGTGAAGATATCCGTCTTCTGTAAATGCATCCTTTGTGGCATCGGGACGCTTGTAATAACCGAGCATAACCGAGGGGCCTTTAACCTGAATTTCGCCGTCCTGAACTCTTACCTCATTAACTGAAAGCACCTTACCTGTTGAATATTTATTAGTATCTGAGAAATCTGAAGTTGTAATTCTCGGACTGCACTCGCTCATACCGTAACCCTGACGGGCAGTAATACCGTATTTTTCAAATTCATCAATAAGGGCACCGCTGAGGTATGCACTGCCGGCAATCATTCTTCTGAAGTTTTTACCCACAACTCTTTCAGCAGCTTCTCTGGGAGTAAGCTCAGGGTTATTTCTCTCTGTAACCTTGATTCTTGTGAGAATTGATTTGCAAAGTGATGGAACGATTCTCATAATTGTAGGTTCAAATCTGAGGAAATTTTTATAAAGGTTACTCATAGGACCGTTAAGACAGAGTGTTCCGCCGTCATAAACAGTTTTGAGAACATCGCAGTTGTAACAGAATACGTGGTGCATGGGAAGAACCGAGAAGCTTACGTCGTCGTTGTCCATATTGTATTCGTTATAGCAGGTGTTTGCTGCAATATTGTGGTTAGAGAGCATTACGCCCTTTCTGTCACCTGTTGTACCTGAAGTGTAGATAATAAGTGCGCAAGCATCAACATCAATATCAACCTGTTCAAGTCCTGCATATTCACTCTCAGAGTTATAGGCTTCAAAAATGTTTGCGAACCATTTAATATCACCGAGAGAAACGATTTTCTTAAGAGCAGGTGTTCTCTTCTGAATTTCAAGAGCAGTTGCCATAACCTCTTCTTCACAGAAAAGCATTTCAATATCTGCATCATCAAAAAGCTTTGTTGCTTCGTCAACCGTAATATCCGGTGCAAAGGGAACAACCACATTTCCGCTGAAAATCATACCGGTAAGACAAGCAATATATTCATAATTGGTCTTGCCGATAAATGCAATGTGCATTCTCTTGGGATTTATGTGTCGGATATATCTTGCAACGGCAAGGGCATCTTCATAGAACTCGTTATAGCTCTTTTTATAGGCGTATGTGCCTATGTAATATCTGCAGAAATCCTTGTCGCCATAGCTTTTAGCCGCATATTCAACTAACTGCTTTACGCTTTTGATTTCACTCATGCTTTAACCTCGTCCTTATATTCACGCTTAATTTTAAGGGTAGTTGTTTTTGGGAATTCTGTATCTCTTGTGTGTACCTTTCTGATTCTCTTGTAAAGAGGAAGAGCTCGGTTGAACTCGTCAACATCCTTCTTTATCTGTTCTTTTGCGTTTTCGCAAAGTGTTTCATCAAGGAAGAATTCAGCGTTGATTACATCGTTTTCACCGTATACCAGAACTTCCTTAACATACTCAATTTTCATAAGCTGGTCTTCAAGCTCTTCGGGAGCAACGTTCTTGCCGTTTGAAAGAACGATAAGGTTCTTCTTTCTGCCCACGAAGTAGAGGAAGCCGTCTTTATCCATATAGCCGTAGTCGCCTGTCATAAACCAGTCACCGTCGAATACTGAAGCTGTTGCTTCTTCGTCTTCAAAGTAACCCATCATTACGTTGTCGCCTCTTACGAAGATTTCACCAACGCCGTCTTCATCGGGATTGTTGATTTTAACCTCGCAGCAAAGCATGGGCTTACCGCATGAGCCTGAACGGTGTTCATACTGAGTGTTGATTGTAACACCGGGTGAGCATTCTGTTGTACCGTAAGCGCAGAGAATGTCAATGCCGAGATCAGTCATACCCTTTTCGTATTTGGGGTCAAGGTAAGCGCCGCCGCAAACGATGTATTCAAGGCTACCGCCTACACCTGCGATTACTTCCTTGAAGAGCTTTCTTCTTACGTCGATACCGAATTTCATAAGGAAGTTGCTGATTTTAAGACCCTTTCTGAGCTTGTCTGCACTGCCCTTCTGTTCAGCAGTTCTCCAGATGGTCTTATAGATTGTTTCAACGAGCATGGGTACGCCTGCCATATTCTGGGGGCTGTACTTTTTCATATCATTCGGAATATCCTTAAGGCTGCGACAGATATAGCCCCAAGCCTGGAATACGTTACTGAGGAAGAGAGCACTCGCCCAGGCAAAAAGGTGATTCATAGGAAGGAAACCGATTGCGTTTGTACCCTGAATAACCTTTGCTGAAGCAACTGCACTTGCAGTGATATTTTTATGGCTGAGCATTACGCCCTTACTCTTTCCTGTTGTGCCTGAAGTGAACACGATTGTTGCAAGATCTTCGGGCTTCGGCGGATTAGCAAGGTAGCTTGTGTTACCGTTTTTAAGGTCTTCGTGTCCTTCTTCTATGAGACTGTAGAAATCACTGATTTTGAGGTAGTGTGTGATTTTTACGTTTTCGTCAGCCTTCATCTTTTCGATTGTACCTGCGAAATCGTCTGAATAGAAAATTGCATCACACTTACTCTTGACCATAATGTTAACAAGGTCAGCATCTGTGAGCTTTGCATCAAGAGGAATTGTTACGTAGCGACCTGTCATAAGAGCATAGAAGCAAGCAATCCAATAGTAGCTGTTTTCGCTGAGGATAGCAACCTTTTTGCCTTCAAGTCCGTTTTTGTAAAGATACTGGCCGAGACCTACTGTATCGTACCATACTTCGTTGAAGCTCTTTACTCTTTCCTTTGTACGTGTTTCAAGATACACATACTGCTTGTTGTCGCCACCTTTGATATGGCCGTATTCAATCATTTCTCTGACTGTTTTAAAGTCGGGTACTTCTTTGTAGATGTACTTACTCTTTTTGTCCATCATTTTAAACAATTTAGCCATTTTACAATCTCCTGTTTTTTTATTACAATATAGCCCTCAAATAAGCAATACTGCACAACATAACAGAGTATATTTTATACCTTTTTCCTATTAAGGTCAAGGCTTTTTGAAACAACAATACACATAAAAAACAATTTGGCGTTTTTGCAATATTATTATTGTTTTTGTTTTTAATGCAACATATTATCGTTTTAAGTTGCATTTTGTCATTATAAAAAAATGTAAGCAACACAGGTGTGTTTTTTGTCGATTTTGTTATAAAAACCACTAAAAAAATAAACAAGACAGAAACATTTTTCCGTCTTGTCTGATGCTTATTTTGGGGTTACAATTTTATTATTCTTCAAAGAAAAATTCCTGTCTTTTATTGCAGCTTCTCGGTATGCACGAAAAGTTTTCCAGCAAAAGGTTTTCGGTGTATCTTACATACATTCCGTAAGCAGGCAATTCCCAGTAGGGCGATTCTTCGTGGGAAGAAATGTAGATACTTGAAAGTCTCGTGATCTCGGGATATTCATCCATTGCTTCAAGGCCCACTCCGCAAGGTCTTACATAAATCTCCTCTTCGCTGTCCCTATATTCAACCTTCACATTTTTAATGCTGATATTCTCGGGTTTATATGTTTTACCCTTGAAGCAAGTTCCCGTAACGGCTGAAGGAAGAGAAACATTCTTTGCAATAATATTCTTTATTGTAACATTTTTCATTGCACCCGGTGTACTGCCGTAACGGTTACCGAGCCACACAACAAAGGGAGAGGTTACACCGTCCATTGTAATATTTTCTGCAGTGATATTTTCAACCACACCGCCCATATCGGACTCAATGGAAATACCCGCATACCCACCGGTTGTGTCTTTCATAAAAAACTCACAGTTTCTCACAGTGACGTTCTTCACGTTGCGGATAATTGTTGTGCCGATTTTGAAGCAGTTTGCAAGACTCATTGCCTTACAGTTTTCAATGAGGATATTTTCGTTATCCATATTGCCGTTACCCTTGATGCAGAGAGCATCGTCGCCTGTTGCAATAAAGCAGTGGTTGATTCTTGCATTCTGACAGCAGCTCAAATCAAAGCCGTCAGTATTGGCTACGTGAAAATTGCTGTTGATTACAACATCTTCAATTTTTATGTTTTTGCACTCAAAAAGATTGCAGGTCCATCTTCCGCTTTCGTAAAATTCAATATTATGTATATCGATATTTTTACCGTTTGTAAGCTCAACAAGGTTTACTCTGCCGCTGTTTTCTTTTTCAAAACGGATTCTGTTTCTGAAAGCCATAATATAGCTTTTAAGATGAAATTTCTCAAGAGGTAAAAGAAGCTCAGGTGACTCAGCCTCCTTGCAGAATGATGCACCGCTTCCGTCAATGCGGCCGCCTCCGCAAATTGTTATGTTTTCTGCTCCGTCAGAGAAAATGTATCCTCCGCAGTTTGAAGAATCCTTACTGAATTTATCGATGAAAACGTCTCTCGAAAGCTTTTCGTCGGCTTTCAGATTTGTTTCGTAGTCAACACATTTAAGCGTGCCTTTCACAAAAAGAGTTACGTTGCTTTTGAGGATAATTGTAGACGTAACAAAAACGCCCTCAGGTATGAGTACAACTCCCCCGCCGTTTTCGCTTGCCACAGAAATTGCCTCATTTACCGCCCTTGTATTAACGTTATAATCTGCATTCTGAGAAGCACCGAAATCAGTAATACTAAGATATTTTTGGGGCAGAGCTTCACTGTAAAGATATTCTTCAAAGGGGATATCCGGAAGAAAATCAAGGACCTTACTCTCCTGTTTTATTTCATAAAAATCAACAGCCGGATTATGAAGCTTCATTTTATTTCTCCCCAAAAAACTTAACTATTCTGTCGTACTCTTCGTCGGTTATGGAAAGCATTGAACCGTGTCTCGGCGAAAAATCAAAATCATAGTCGCTTTCGCTTACTGCTTCGAAATTCACCATATCGGTGGTTTTCTGCATCAGATAACCGCCTTTCACGTAGGAATCCATTATCATAAGATAATTATCTGTGCCGTATTCCTTATACATGCAGCAGCCCTCAGTATGCTCAGAAAAAACGGTTATATTCTTTTTCTGTGGCTCTTTATAAGGGCCTTCCGGGCAGTCTGAATAAACGTAGCAGATGTGCTTTTCGTTTTCATCCTTGTAGTAAAGATAAAAAACTCCGTCTTTTTCTATGATATCTCCGTCTATTGCATCTTTGTTGCAGGGCGGTGCATAGAGAATCTGAGGTTCTGTTTCAAGAGTGCGGAAATCCTTTGTATAAGCGTACCACATTACGGTTTTTGTCCACTCGTCAGTTTCCTTTATATGCTGACAGTTTGCCCAGTAAATCATATACAACTCTTTTTCCTTGTCATAGAAAACCTCAGGTGCCCATGTGCGCACACTGCCGTAAAGTCCGTAATCGTTCATATCAATAAGCTCATACTGCTCGAAGTTTACAAGGTCATCGCTGTGCCAGACGCACATTGCGTGGTTTGATGCCCAACCGTTGTCGCTTCGCATATCAGTACCGATTATATAAAAGCTACCGTTCTCTGCTCTGAAAAGAAAGGGATCACGTACACCTCTTGTGCCCTTGGCATTGAAGAGGAAGGGTCTGTTATTATTGACGGGCGTAAAATGATAGCCGTCACGGCTGAGTGCATAGTTTATTGACTCTCTTTCAGGCTCATTACCTGTAAAATAACAGAATAAATAGTTTTTTCTGTCAGACATTATATTTTCTCCTTTAAGGCAGAATTTGCTTTTACATATTATACCACCCGAAATGCTTAAATGCAAATCGGGCGGTAAATTAATTTTATAAAATTTTATCTTGTTCCGCCTCCGAAGCCGCCGCCTCTGAAGCCACCGCCTCCGCCAAAGGATACACGTCCGCCTGAACCGCCTACAGCGCTGCTTCTTGATGCCTGCTCGGTTTTCATCATATTGGAATACATATAACGCCTGCAGGTGCGTGCAAAATAGATATCTCTTCGGTAAACGTTGACCTGAGCTTCAAGCTGAGGATTAACCTTTACAAGCTGGTCAGCCACCTCATCTGCAATTCCGAAAAGGGTTGCATAAACAAGATATTCCTGCCAGATGTATGTATCATTTACTGTTCTTTCGTCTATGAGTGAGAATTCTTTTAGATACTTCTTGAGGCCGTAAAGGTCTGAAAGCATTTTTATGCCGTTTTCGGAAAGCTGAGAAATATTGCTGTATCTGCCTTTTTTACTGCATTTAAGCTCATCAAGTCTTTCCTCACCACTGAGCTTACAGCGATTCAGGAAAGCTCTCAGGGTTGACGGATGGTCTCTGCAGTAAAGCTTCATTTCAAGAGGTTCAAGAATTCCGTCTCCACCTGCTGAAGCCTTCAGAATTTCATAAAGCTTCTTATCCCAATGCTCAATTTCATTTTCTCCCACAGGGTTGATTCTGAAGCTTACCATTTTGCCGGAGAGCAAGCCTTTATCATCGTCTTCAATGGGAGTAATTACGCCCTTACCGATAAGCCGTAGAATTCTTGCTGAAATGATGTCGCCCTCTTCACAATCGTGTAGAGAATTAAGAAGTGAATATGAAACATTGATGTCCTCTTTCGGTACATCTCTCACATACTGAGCATTCTTTTCAAGCTTCTTCTTTTTAACGTTCTGCACGATTATCCATATCAAAGCGGCACCAAAGCCACCAATAACAAAAACAGTCATCAGCAATGTGAATATAAAGAAAATATCAACTGAATTATCATACTCTTCATATTCTTCATAAATGCTTCCTCTGAAAGCAGGATCCTTTACCTCTGTTTCAAAGTCACCGCTTATAAGGCAGCTCGGGTCGAAAAGTCCTTTTTCGAACTGCATCATAACAGTCATATGATTGTTATAGCCCATAGGGAACGTTGTGTTTCCTTCTACAAAGCCGCTTCGGAAATTGATGTTACCGTCATAGCCGAATGCCCATATATTTGTGTTCCTGTCATCGAGAAGAGTTCCGTCAGCCATTTTAAAGGTAATGGTAGCATCGGTGGGACCTGTGTTCATTCCGGGATTTATAAAACGGAAATTGAAGCCGTCTGAATCATCATAGGCTACAACAACATTTTCCACAGTATAGCTGATGTTGTAAGTGTTTTCACCGTATTCTGAAATACCCCAGCACACTTCATAGCTGTTTCTGCCCAAATCATTGAGTCCGCAGGTGTATGCCTTTTTGGAAAAGGAAGCATTCACATTCCAATCTTCAAGGGTTTCATACTGCTTTCCGCCGGAGGAAACAGTAAAATTTTTCAATCTGAGAGTATCACCGGCATTGAATTCATAGTAGCATTCTGTGCCTTCGTCAAATATGCCCTTCCATTCCTGCTCAATGAGTGCTGAGCCGTCTTTGTTGAGCGTTACATCAATGTTGATACTTTCAACATGATTTGAAGCACTCGCTGAAAAAGCAAAAATAAAGAGCATTAAAAGCACAAACGCTGTTTTTAATAACATCTTGCTTTTTTTCATATTTTCTTCCCTCTTTTTTTATTTCATACTGGGCATATCTGCCTTGCTGTCGTCAGCTTCAAGATAATCTCTCTTTGAAAAGCCGAACATACCTGCAACCATACTTGTGGGGAACATTCTGATTTTTCTGTTGAGCTTTGTAACGCTGTCGTTATATACAAGTCTGCCCTGACGAACGGACTGCTCGTACTGATTGACTGCGTTCATTGTCTCTTTGTAGTTTTCATTAGCCTTCAGTTCGGGATATGCTTCAGCAACGGCATTGATTCTTCCGAGAGCTTCGGTAATGAGGTTTTCCTGAGCCTTAGCCTCAGAAGCAGTTGAGTCAGCAGTAATCATTGTTCTTCTTGATTTGATTGTGTCGCTGATTGTTTTGTACTCGTGCTCAGCATAGCCCTTTGTAAGGTCAAGAAGAGCCGTGAGAGCATCAAAACGGCTTGAAAGAAGAACGCCAATCTGGCTCATTGCATTGTTGATGTTTTCATCGAGAGCGGCAAGCTTTCTCTGTGTTGAAATGAGCCAAATTCCAACAATTACAACAACTGCACCTAAAATAATCCATACTAAATAGTCCATAATTTATACCTCCGCTATAATTATTGGTTTTATTATACACTATAGAAATTAAATTGTAAATAAAAAAATATCAGCACAAAGGTTCTTCTCTGTGCTGACTGTCTTATTCTTGTGTAAGAAGATGCTTCAGAAATGAATATCTTCTTGTTTTTTTGTCGTTATCCACCATCTGCTGAACCTGTGCTTTTGAGCCAACAAGTACAAGTCGGTTTTTTGCTCTTGTTACTGCTGTATACAAAAGATTTCTGTAGCAAAGCTGAGGCACAACTCCGCACACAGGCATTATTACTACTTCGAACTCACTGCCCTGGCTTTTATGCACCGTAATGGCATAAGCAAGCTCCAATTCGGAAATATTGTCAAAGGGATAAAGAGCCTCTCTGCCGTCAAAGTCGATTTTCATAAACCCTGCATTATGGTTGATTATTCTGATTCTTCCGATGTCTCCGTTAAAAATACCGGCTGAGGTTTCTTTTCCCTTTTTCCAGATAATGTCATAGTTATTCTTAATCTGCATAACCTTGTCGCCCTCACGGAAAATTCTTACACCGCTCTGATAGCTTTCCTTATCCTTTGAGGGAGGATTCAGCATTTCCTGAAGCTTTCTGTTAAGGCTTACAGTTCCCGTTTCGCCTTTTTTAGAGGGACAGATTACCTGTATATCATCCATTGCATTATAGCCGTAGGCCTTCGGCAGACGGTTACAGTAAAGCTCTGTTACCGTTTCGGCAGCAGATGCCACACCGCCTCTTTGCATAAAGAAAAAGTCTTTATCCGTTCTTGAAAGGTCGGGATATTCACCTTTCACTATACTGTGGGCGTTGGTTACAATAAGACTTTCCATTGACTGACGGAAAATTTCTGTAAGTGCAACCGTTGGAAGAAGCTCAGAAGCGATAATATCCTGAAGTACATTGCCTGCACCTACAGGCGGAAGCTGGTCGGCGTCACCCACCATAATAAGTCTGCACCCAAGAGGAAGTGCATTGAGAAGACACGCAAACAGATGTGTGTCTACCATTGAAAGCTCATCAACTATAACTGCATCAGCTTCAAGGGGATTTTCAAGGTTACGGGTGAAAATCTGTCTGTCACCCTCGCCCCATTCAACCTCTAAAAGTCGGTGAATTGTCTTTGCTTTTCTGCCCGTTACTTCACTCATACGCATAGCGGCTCTGCCCGTAGGTGCTGCAAGAAGTACACGCAGCTTTTGCTTTTCATAAAGCTCCAGAATACCGTTTATGGTTGTAGTTTTACCTGTACCCGGGCCACCGGTAAGCACAAGCAGACCCTTTGTAACTGCAGTTCTGATTGCTTCAATCTGCTTTGTTTCAAACTTGATATTACGCTTTTCCTCAATTTTTTCAATATCTTTATCGAGCGTTCTTGCTCCTGCAGGAGGGAACTGAAGCATAACCTTTATGCGGTCTGCAATTGTTTTTTCGTCGTAGTATTCCTCGGGAAGAAAAAGATAGCTTTTATCGTCGAGGAACTGCTCCACAATTTCTTTATCTTCAAGAAGGTCATCGATAATTTCCTGAGTTTCCTCTCTCTCTGTTCCGAGAAGCTCAAGAGCGGGCAGAATCAGTTTTTCTCTCGGAAGGCAGGTGTGTCCGTTACTGAGATTGTGTCTTAATATATGAAGAATACCTGCTCTGTAGCGGTAAATTGATTTTACCGTGGTAGGAAAGCTCTCTGCAATTTCGTCAACACGTTCAAAGCGCATACCCACTTTTTTTGAGCAGAGAATATACGGATTTTCCGTGATTTTTTCTACTGCATTTGCACCGAAAGCCTTGTAAGCGTTGAGACACTCGGAAGAGTTCATACTGTATTTTTCAAGAGCTATAATAACCTCTCTTACTGCAAACTGATTGCGGAATCTTTCGCCGATTTCCTCAGCCTTGCTTTTTGAAATACCCTTTATTTCAGAGAGAAGCTCAGGTGAGTTTTCCATAACCTCAAAGGTTCTGTCACCGAAGCGGTCAACAATTTTTGCAGCAGTTGACGGGCCTATACCCTTGATTGTACCGCTTGAAAGATATTTCAGCATATCGGCGGCACTTTTGGGCATAAAGCGTTCGCATTCACTTGCTTTGAACTGCTTTCCGAAGGTGGGATGTGTTGTCCACTCCCCTTTCAGCTTGATTTTTTCACCTGCACTGCAGGAGGGCATAATGCCAACAGCCGTTACAAGAGTACCGTCCATATTCAGATCAATTACGCTGTATCCGTTTTCCGGGTTGGAATATATTATCCCCTCAATTGTACCCTCGATAATAACCGGCTCTGACATTTTCTCACTCCCTTACTTTAACGTTCTTCCTTTAAGAATATACCATTTTGAAAAATATTACAAGTATACTGCTTTAAATTTATTGGTGTCTTTTTATTTTGTGGGTGGTTGTTTTTGAAAACTCCTCTTTGCGTATTACCGTATCTCTGATATTCTTATACGACGGTATCCGCTTATTCACATCCCTTATTGCCTGGGTTATTGCTTTTTTGATTTCGGCAGAAGTCACCGTGTCTTTACGAAGCTTTTTTGCAATCTCGTTTTCATCAGGAAAAATATGAGCTGTAATTATGTCTCCTCTTTCGCTTGTTACAACAACCTCTTTGATAACGCTGTGCTTCAGAAGATAAAATTCAAGCTCCTCGGGATAAACATTCTTGCCGTTACGGGTAACAATTACATTTTTGCTTCGTCCCGTTATACGGTAATTGCCGTATCTGTCTTTATATCCTAAGTCTCCCGTGTAAAACCAACCGTTTTTCATTACCTTATCGGTTTCCTCTTTGTTTTTATAATACCCCAGCATCACCATAGGACCCTTTACACAAATTTCTCCCACACCGTCTTCACTTACACCTTCAATTTTTACCTGCACATTTGAAAGCGGTTTTCCTATGCTGTTAAGGCTGATATCAGCCACACTGTTACATATAACAATGGGTGAACACTCCGTAAGACCGTAGCCTATTATAAGCTTAAAGCCGAAAGCAGCGAAATCCTTTGCAACCTCCTCACTCAGTGCTGCTGCACCCACAACAATTTTCTGAAGGCTTCCGCCAAAAAAAGCGTGAATATCAGCAAAGATTTTTCTTCGGTTTTCCTCAGAAATTATACCCGAAAGTCCTGTTATAAGCTGAGCCTTTTTACGCTTGCCCTCATCGGTCATTTTCTTTAAAATCAGCTTATGAAATCTTTCCAGAAGAAGCGGCACACAAACAAGCACCGTCGGTCTAAAAGAAGCAAAATCATCCTTGAGTGTACGTATACCGCCAGAAAAAGCAACTGAACCGCCACAGTAAATTATCATAAGAAAGGCTATGCACTCATAGGTATGGTGAAGCGGCAGAACTGAAAGGCTTCTGTCGTTTTCGTTTGCTTCAATGCAAGGATGAACGCCCATAAGGTCGCTGCAAATGTTCTTCTGACTGAGCATAACGCCCTTCATTACACCCGTTGTTCCCGACGTAAAAAGAAGCACCGAAATTTTTTCTTCGTCTACCTTATCCGATATAAGCTCATCACTAAGGCTTTCTCCCTCCCTGATAAGTTCTTTAAGGTCGGTTTCCATACTGAGCATAAAAGGCTCATTCCCCTCGCTGTTTACTTTTGAAAGAGCATTTTTGTCACCGATAAAAGCATCGCACTCCGAAAACTGCAGAACATTCATCAGCTCGTCCCCGGGCAACTCTTTATCAAGCGGCACAATAACTCCCACGAAGCAGACAACTGCAAGATAAGAAAGACACCATTCGTAAGAGTTCTTCCCGCAAAGGGCAATTTTTTTATCCTTGTACCCTCTTTTTACAAGAGCTTTCCCGAGTGCTTCTGCATCACTTTTAAGCTTACTGTAACTTACGGTTTCTGCTTTTCCCTCTTCGTTTTTCCAAAGAAACGCTGTTCTGTGTGGAAATCTCTCAGCACTGCTATATAAAAGCTCACGTATGTTTTTTATGTCAATCATTCAATCACTCTGCTTTCAAAAAAGTATTATCACTTTTATTTTAGGCAGAAATATTTGATATTATAAAAATCCCGTATCTGTTTTGAAAGATACGGGATAAGATTTATTCGTATATAAATTCTTTGAGAATCTTTTTGTTTGCTTCAAAGTCAAGGGCAACAACCTGCTGCGAGCCTACCCATCGGTCTGACCATTCACCGTCTGCAGGAATCTGTTGCTGGGTTATGTCGTACCATAAATATCTCAATGCGGCATTTACTGCAAGCCCCATAAGCTCAGGTGTAGAAATGTCTGTTGAAACATTAGGCAGCACCTTTTTGCAGATTCCGATAAGGGTGAAGATATCGGTTTTTGTTGCCTTGTCGATAATTGCAGAAATAACCTTTCTCTGTCTTTCGGTACGTCTGAAGTCGTTGTCGATATATCTTATACGGCAATACCAGAGAGCTGTTTTTCCGTCCATTTTATTCTTGCCGGCTTTTACCGTGGGAATTTTAACTTCTTCACGCATATACTTTGCTTCTTTTTCGGTTACACCGTCAACGGTAATACCACCGAGGAGATTCACAAGCTGACGGAAGGCCTTGAAGTCCACCATCACGTAGTTGTCGATATTCACACCGAAGTTATACTCTAAAGTATCAATAAGAGTGTTCTGGCCGCCGTAGCTGAAGGCGGCATTAAGCTTGTTGCTGTAGCCTTTTTCGGGGATATATACATAGCTGTCACGAAGGAAAGAGGTCAGCTTCAGCTTTCTGTGCTTTTGGTCAATCGAAAGAAGAATCATTGTATCGGAGCGGTTGCCCTCAACGTCACCTCTGGCATCGCAGCCTATAAAAAGAATGTTCTTCACCTCGTCAGCAGAAACAAGCTCACTCTGACTTACATACTTGTTATCTCCACGCTTTTCATAGTTGATGCCCGAAAGTGCAGAAAGACCGTAAACACCGAGACAAAGCACGAATATCATAAGCAGCGAGAACAGTGCAAGGAAGATTTTTCCCTTTACCGACTTCTTTTTCTTTCTCTTGCCCTTTGGTGTTCTTGAAGACGGAGCAGCCGTCACTCTTGAGCCCTGAGGTGTACGTTTTTCCGTCTCAGTATGCTTCACAGGTTTGCCCTGAGGCTCTCTGCCTGAAGAAATCATTTTTGACTCTTTCAGACCGTAGGGGTCGTATTCGGGAATTTTTATTGACTCCTCGGTTTTCTTTTTGAATTCAAGAACAAAGTTTTCGTCGGAATAATCCTTTTCGGTAAAGCTCTGAGGTTTCTCGGCACTCACAGGCTTATTCTTTACCTCTCTGCCGCTGACAATGTCTTCACCCTTCGGTGCGCTTACCTTGTCAGAGGATATTCTTTCCTTGGACTGTGACTTTTGCTTTTTATTATCTTTTTTCTTATCTGAAAAATATATATCATCCATAACAAAGTTTTACACTTCGATATTCTCAAAGTGCATCCTTTCGTTTTTTAATGTTTTTTTATATTTTACCTCAAAGAACACAAAAACACAAGTATTTTTTGTAACAGTTAAGATAATGTTAAGTTTTTCCCTTACAATTTGACTTTTTAAGGGCAGTTGTGGTAAAATACCTTCCGAGTGAGTTGGGCAATTGCGGGCTCGAAAGAGCGTGAGGAAAGTCCGAGCTTCACACAGCAGGGTAACGGCTAACGGCCGCCGAGGGCAACCTTAGGGACAGTGCAACAGAAATAAACCGCCGTTTTTTACGGTAAGGATGGAAAGGCGAGGTAAGAGCTCACCGGCGCACAGGAGACTGTGCGGCCATGTAAACCCTACCCGAAGCAACACCGACTTGTCAGCTGTCAGCTGGGCACAAAAGACAGACGGGTGGCTTGAACCTTGGAGCAATTCAAGGTCTAGACAGATGATTGCCTTAAATGACAAAACTCGGCTTACAGACTCACTCGTTAATTTAAATGTAAAAAGCTACCGGTTTTTCGGTAGCTTTTTTGTTTATTTCACTTTTACGGAATATGTTTTATATCCGCTGTAGATATACTTTCCGTCAACCTTTTTATAAGCCTTCACTCTGAATTTATATGTCTTGCCCTTTTTGAGACTCTTTTTCACATATGATGTGCTCTTTGTTGAGCCGAGCTTTTCATAATCGCCTGATGTGTTCTGCATATAAATCACATAACCCGTAGCTCCCGAAACCTTGCTCCAACTGAGGGTAACCTTACCTGAGCCTGCCGTCGCCTTAACTATGGGTGTTACAGGTTTGGTTGCAGTTGTTATGGTTCTCGATGAAGCAGCCCACAAGGTTTCGTCACCGTCTTTTGTGTAGGCTTTGACGGCGAATTTGTATGAAGTGCCTGCCTTAAGATTCTTCACGGTATATGAAGTACCTGTAAGGGTTTTGACGGTTTTGTACTTTCCGGTTTTTGAGTTGTACTGATAAACTCTGTTGCCGTCAGCACCGGTCACCTTTTTCCAGCTGAGCTTGATTGAGCTTGTGGATGGTGTTGCAGTAATTTTTGAGGTTTTAGAGGGAAGGATTGAGAAGTAAAGCTCTTTAGTGTCACTGAAGTAGTTACCGTCAACAAAATCAACTTTAACAGTATATTTACCCGGAAGCTTTCTTTCCGCATCCTTAAAGTTAACGGCGTAATTTTCTTTTTCATCAATCACATTACCCATTCTGTCGGTAACAACAACCTCAGGTGTCTTTTGTTTACCGTCATAGGTATACTCTGACTTTTTCAGTTTTATTGTCTCAATTCTGTAGTAAATTCCTTCATCTTCAATATAGCCACAGTTTTTACAAACCACTTTATACCAACCGTCTTTTGTGTCGGTTGCTTCTTCTATTTCGGTCTTATATTCGTGTGGCAACTTTGCGACAGGTTCAGTATATGTATCACCACATAAACAAATGAATTTCATAACACCTTCTTTTGCGCAATCGGACTTTTCAGCAACACCGGAATAATAGGAATGAATATGCTGAGCTTTTTCAAAATCAGCTATATTATTCAGTGTCAGAGCAGGACGAATTCCGCAACTTGTACTGCAAACCATACTTTTAAGCCACGCTTTGCCTTCACAGTCAACAGCTTTGCAATAATATCCATCCTTTGTTCGTAACAACCAACTTGAATTTCCGTAATACATTATTTCATAAGCATCGTCGATTCCAATGCCTTGACATTTAGCGTAATCACTGCCTTTTCCCATTCTGGCTATATCAGCGGCAGCTCTGTCAGTATTAAAACCATATTCACTCTTTAACACATCGTCATAAGTCAAAAGAAATACTTTGTCGGATATTTCGCATATTGTTGTGTTAATTTCTCTCTTTTCTGATTCTGAAAAAGCAACATTCAGGAAATCTTCGTTAAGCCATTTTCTTATGGAGCTTGTGTCATAGTCATTTGCAGGTATGGTATGTTCAGGATCTTTGTATGACTGAGAAAAAACACCACCGGTATAATAAACAGTGTCATTAAAAGCCTGTGAATCAATAAGATTTTCACACATTACAAGACCAATTTCCGGATCAATAACTTTCCATCTGATCGGCTCAAAAGAAAACCAATATACGGTATCAATGTAATAACCGTTTGCTTTCTGATTTGTATTTTTAGGTAATCCGTAAGTATAAGCCGGTCTGTATTGAGTGAATTTTACACCTCGGTATTTAATATCTCCATGCACAACATCGGTACACCTCATCCAGTCACCTTGCACCATTGAGTTAGTTTTATTGTCTCCCGAATAGTATCCGTAGCTTGTCCATTCATCCCATTCAGGCGCAAGGGCATTAAGCTCATCAATCAATTTTTCATCTTTGACCTCAGTCTGAGGATATGAACCGAACTCAATAACATCTCCGACCTCATATGTAACGCTTTCATTCGCATAAACGGTTACAGCAGTCAACAATGAAAAAACAACAACCAAAAACAAAGCCATAATCTTTTTCATTTCTTTTTCCTCCTGAAAATTAAAAAGTGTGTGCAAACCGAAGAATGCACGCACGAAAAATGCAGACTTGATTTGCTACCACACAAAAAATCCACAATCCAAACTAAGAAATGCAAAATAAGTCCGCATTTTTACCGAAATAAAAATGCACACTCTTAGTTTGAAAGATTTTTGATTTTTTATGTGGTGCTTTTAGTCTACCACCTTTCAGCAGAAAAATCAAGAGGTTTTACTCCCTCAGTCTTTTTGCTTTGCAAAAATCCACCGTACACGGCCGTCCCCCTTTGTCTGCTATGCAGACATTTCCCCCACACTGTGGGGGAATCGGCCCTCAAGGAGGGAGGCTTTGAACCCCTCTGTCACTTCGTGACATCTTTTCTTCCAGAAACGGGCACCCTTTTGTCTGCTTCGCAGACATTTCCCCTAACAGGGGAATTGCCTTTCAGTGGCGACGAGAAACAATTAAATAATAACCGTAGGGACCGGCGTCCTCGACGGTCCGCAGAAAAACAACTCAAAAAGGTGAAACGGACCGTCGGGGACGCCGGTCCCTACAAATTATCCACAACAAAAAAGGAACGGCAGAACCGTTCCTTTTGTTCTTATTTCGTACCCGTTGAGCCGAAGCCGCCCTCACCTCTTACAGTGTCGTCAAGGCTGTCACTGAGAATGAAGTTTGCCGTAACGTAAGGAGCAATCACCATCTGTGCGATTCTCTCCCCTGCTTCAATTGTCTGCTCAATTGTGCCGTGATTGTGAAGTGCAACCATAACCTCACCACGGTAGTCACTGTCGATTACACCAACCTTATTAGCGGGAGCAAGACCTCTTTTTGAAGCAAGTCCGCTTCTTGCGTATACTAAACCTGCATAGCCTGTGGGTATTTCCATAGCAAGGCCTGTAGGAATGAGCTTTGTTTCATTCGCTTCAATTGTAACTGCCTCTTCGATTGCTGCATAAAGGTCAGCTCCTGCAGCAAATTCTGAGCCGTATGTGGGCACTACTGCGTTTTCTCTGAGCTTTTTAATTCTTACATCATACTGCATTTGTGTCACCCTCCCAAAGGATAATTCTGTTTTCTTTAAGCGATTTCTGTACGTCTATAATTCTCTGATTCTCCGAGCCCTTGAACCTGAGCTTCAGATTTTTAAGCTCCTCAACGAACTTTCCGTCAACAAGAATGTCAATGCATGAAAGCATTCTGTCGGTGATTTCTTTGTCACATATTCTGCCCGTAAGTAAATCCTTTTCGAAGTCGTATCCCGTATAGCACCAGATGTCTTTTTCGGGGTAGGCTTCTTTTATTTTAGGAAGAAACCCGGAAAGCACCTCCTGATTTCTCTTTTCAAAAGGCTCACCGCCTAAAAGGGAAAAGCCTTTTATATAGTCGGGCTTCAGAGCCGAAAGGATTTTCTGTTCTTCCTTTTCGGTAAAGGGCTCACCGTAGTTAAAATCCCAGGCTTCCTGATTGAAGCAGTTTTTGCACTGATGGGTACAGCCTGAAACAAAAAGTGACACTCTCACACCGGGGCCGTTAGCCACGTCAAATGGTTTAATTGTTGCGTAGTTCATGTAATCAGTCCTCAGTTACTGTTCAGTCAGTTTGTCCGGACGACCAATGGTCGCCCCTACGGTAATGTTTTTTGTGGGTCTGACCCTTCCGTCTTTGCCTACGGCAAATCCACCTTCCCTTAAAAGGGACGGCAAGTCTTGGCTCCCCTTTTAAGGGGAGCTGTCAGACCAAAGGTCTGACTGAGGGGTCATTTTGCATTCTGCATTCTGCATTTTGCATTTATTACAAATGCAGTACTCTCGACTTGATTTCCTTGGTCTTGCCTACATTCCAGAAGTTTTCACCAAGGTAACCGCAGGTTCTTCTGGTAACGTTCATCTTTCTCTGGTCCTTGTTTCCGCAGGAGGGGCATTCCCATTCGAGGTCGTCGTTTATCTTGATTTCACCGTCATATCCGCATTCGTGGCAGTAGTCGCTCTTGGTGTTGAATTCGGCGTACTGAATGTTGTCGTAAATGAACTTTACAAGCTCCTCAAGTGCTTCAAGGTTGTGTCTCATATTTGGAATTTCAACGTAGGAGATTGCACCGCCTGAGGAAATTACCTGGAACTGACTTTCAAAGGTGAACTTTGTAAATGCGTCAATATCCTCACGGACATCAACATGGTATGAGTTGGTGTAATATCCCTTGTCGGTCACATCCTCAATTGTACCGAAACGTTCCTTGTCAATACGGGCAAAACGGTAGCAGAGCGATTCTGCAGGTGTACCGTAAAGACCGAAGCCGAGACCTGTTTCCTTCTTCCATTGTTCGCAATGACTGCGAAGTGTTTTCATAACCTTAAGAGCAAATTCTGTACCCTCAGGCTCTGTGTGGCTTACACCCTTAACGAGCTTTGTTGCTTCATAAAGACCGATATAGCCGAGAGAAATTGTTGAGTAGCCATTATGAAGGAACTTTTCAATTGTTTCACCGTGTCCCAGTCTTGCAATTGCACCGTATCTCCAGTGAACGGGGCTTGTGTCGGAAATTACGTTGTGAAGTGCATGGTGTCTGCACATAAGCGCTTCATAGCAGAGACTGAGTCTTTCTTCAAGAAGAGCCCAGAATTTTTCCTCATCACCCTTTGAAAGAATACCAATCTGAGGAAGATTGAGGGAAACAACCCCCTGATTGAAGCGACCCTCAAACTTGTAGTTGCCATCTTCGTCCTTCCAGGGAGAAAGGAAGGAACGGCAGCCCATAGGTGAGAACACATTACCCTCGTAGTTTTCACGCATTTTCTTTGCTGAAATA
Organism: Clostridia bacterium; assembly: GCA_017522205.1. Taxonomy (GTDB): domain Bacteria; phylum Bacillota; class Clostridia; order Oscillospirales; family Acutalibacteraceae; genus UBA6857. Next base: position 3,226 of record JAFWZS010000076.1, on the reverse strand, counting down.
TAGTCGGGATAAAGGCGCTTAGCCGAGCATTTAACGGCAAGCTTTGTAATGTAATCGTACTTTCCGCCCTTGAGGCAGTTGTGTTCATCAAGGACATAAACAAGCTTGGGGAAAGCGGGAGTTACATAAACACCCTTTTCGTTTTTGATACCCTCGTATCTCTGACGGAGAATTTCCTCAATAATCATTGCGTTTTCTTCGATGTATTCATCGTCCTTTTTAAGGTTGAGGAAAATTGTTACGAAGGGCGACTGACCGTTGGTGGTCATAAGTGTGTTAATCTGATACTGAATTGTCTGAACACCTGAACGAAGCTCGTCACCCAGACGGTGCTCAACAACAGCCTTGATCTGCCCTTCGTTAAGCTCATTTCCAAGCTTTTCCGTAATCTGCTTTGTGAACTTGTCACGGCTTTTTCTTAAGTACTTACCAAGGTGGCTGATGTCAACGGACTGTCCTCCGTACTGACTTGAAGCAACCGAAGCGATAATCTGTGTCATAACATTACAGGCAACCTGAAAGCTCTTTGGGCTTTCAATAAGCTTGCCGTTCATAACGGTGCCGTTGTCAAGCATATCACCGATATTGATAAGGCAGCAGTTGAAAATGGGCTGAAGGAAGTAGTCTGCATCGTGAAAATGGATTGCACCCTCATCGTGTGCCTTTGAAATATGTTCGGGAAGAAGAACTCGTCTTGTAAGGTCCTTGCTGACCTCACCTGCAATAAGGTCACGCTGAGTTGCTGCCATTACTGCGTCCTTGTTTGAGTTTTCTTCCATTACGTCCTTGTTTGAGTTTTTGATAAGGCTGAGAATGGAATCGTCTGTTGTGTTGGCCTTTCTTACAAGGGCTCTGTTGTAACGGTAAATGATATATGTTTTTGCAAGAGCATACTTCTGAAGCTCCATAAGCTTACATTCAACCATATCCTGAATGTCTTCCACGAGGATTCTCTGTTTCTTTTTCTCGGTTATGAAGTCGGCAATTTCTTCAATCTGAGAAGAAGTGATTCTTTCGTTTTCCTCTACGGCATCGTTTGCTTTCTGAAGAGCAACAACGATTTTACTGCGGTCAAAATCCACAATTGTGCCGTCTCTTTTAATTACTGTCATAAATATTATCCTCCTTTTCAAAAAATAGTGAAGCCCTATTATGATACAATATATCTTGTGGTTTGTCAATCGACTATAACAAGATTTTGTGATTTCGTATAGTTGCACAAAAACTAAGTTTAAATGCAAAATGCAGAATGCAAAATGCAGAATGCAGAATGCAAAATGCAAAATGCAAAATTGCTGATACCCTTTTTTGTAAACATTCTGTAAACAAATTGCCGTTTTTTCGTTTTTGTTGCAGGTTTTCTGCACAAAAAGCCATTTTTCGCCCTATATGTAGGGGGAGTTTTTTTAGGTAAGAAGGAAGAAGGAAGAGTGAAGAAGTGAAGAGTGAAGAGTGAAGAAGAAGCGACAAAATTTTATTAAAAGTTAAAAGGAGGTATTATTATAAGTAACATTTTTGACACTAAAAAAATTACCGATATGACTGCTGAGGATTTGCTTGGGGCAGTTCAGCTTGACCTTTGGGACATTGAGCCCACAGCAAGATACAAGCTCACCAAAATGCTATATATGCGAGCGAGAAGCCTTGGGTGCGATTCTGCATTCATAAAAAGGGTTCAGGAAAACTTCAGCAGTGAAATTGAGTTCGGCATTGACAAAAGTATGCTCTCTTCAACAGAGGTTATCCCCTATCTTGAAGTGGACAGCAAGGGTGCAACCAAAAGCACACTTGACAATTTTACAACAATCATCAGAAAGGACTCCTTCTTTTCTGACATAAAGTTCAACGAGCTTACCAATATGCCCGTTCAGATTACGGAGGAAAAAACACTTAACTGGACTGATGCCGACGATGCAAGGGCAAAGGCCTATATTGAAAACACCTACGGCATTTACAATGCAGGCAAGTACGGTGAGGCTCTCAGTATTGTTCTTTCAGAGCGAAGCTACAACCCCCTTAAGGATAAAATTGACTCTCTTTTATGGGACGGCAAAAGCCGAATACACGAATTTCTCAAGGAGTTTCTTCTCTGTGAGGACATTCCCTACACAAGAGAGGTCAGCCGTCTTATTTTTGCAGGTGGCATTCACCCTCTTTATAATCCCGGCTGTAAATTTGACCTTATGCCCGTTTTAATCGGCACAAGGCAGGGCGAGGGCAAAAGCACGGCAGTAAGGTGGCTTAATATGAGCGACGATTACTTTACCGAGGTTACGGAGTTTGAGGGTCAAAGAGGCATTGAAGCTCTTGAGGGAGCGTGGATTTGTGAGGTATCGGAGCTTCTTGCTCTCACCAAGGTCAGGGAGCAGGAAGCAGTAAAAAGCTTTCTTTCAAGGCTTAACGACCGTTACCGTATGCCCTTTGATAAGCGTGTTACCGACCATCCGAGACAGTGCATTTTTATCGGCACAACCAACAAGGAGCAGTTTCTTACAGACAAAACGGGAAACCGACGGTTTTTACCCGTTAAGGTTTATTCAAACGGAGTTTATCTCTACAGCCGTGAAAAGGAGATGAAAGAGTACATAGAGCAGTGCTGGGCAGAGGCAAAGCACCTTTACGATAAGGGTGAGCTGAGCGCCGTTCCTGAGGCTTCTTTACTTAATCTGATAAACGAAAAACAGCTTGAAGCAACCGAGGACGACTACCGTATTGGTATGATTGAAAGCTATCTTAAGGACAAAAAGGAAACCTGCGTAATTGAGCTGTGGCAGGAAGCACTGCACAATTTCGGCACAAAGCCCACCAAAAAGGACAGCACCGAAATAGGGCTCATTATGCAGGGTATGAGGGATTGGGTGAGACAGAAGACACCCAAAAATATTAAGGAGTTTGGAAATCAGAGATGGTGGAAAAAAATAGAACTTGATTTTGAAGAGATAATATAAACCTACAAAGTATATGTTGTAGGTGTTGTTGTAGGTGCTTTGTAGGTGCCAAGAAGCCCCTATTCATAAGGGTTCTGAGGGTTTTACATACAACAATACAATAAAAAAAGTAAAACTTTATAAAAAATAAAAGTAAAAATAATTATAGAAAACATTGTTTTTGTTGTAGGTTGTTTACATTGGTTGCATTTAATTGGTTGGGAGGTACTCCCTCAGTCAGACCTTCGGTCTGCCAGCTCCCTCGGAGAGGGAGCCTCAGTTGCCTCCCTCTTTGAGGG
>JAFWZS010000075.1 GCA_017522205.1 Clostridia bacterium | reverse complement strand
TACTACGGCTCAAAGCACAGCCTCTTCAAGACAGCTAAGCAGGCTGTTATGAAGTCAGGCAACTATGCATACATCGGCAGAAAGCAGAAGAAGAGAGATTTCCGTCGTCTTTGGATCACAAGAATCTCAGCTGCTTGCAAGGCTAACGGCACAAACTACTCAACATTCATGAACGGCCTTAAGAAGGCAGGCATTGACCTTAACAGAAAGATGCTTTCAGAAATTGCTATTGCTGATCCCGCAGCTTTTACAGCTCTTGTAGAAAAGGCAAAAGCAGCTCTTTAATTTACAATTTTATGCGTCCGAGATATTTCTTCTCGGGCGTATTTGTGTTTTAATATGACACAATTTTTTTACTGAAATCGGCAGATGACGAGGTGGAAAATGAACAGAATTGACAGTGTTAATAACGAAAAAATCAAATATGCAGTTAAAATTGCAACCTCTTCTTCAAGGAGAAAAGAGGACGGTCTGTTCTTTTTAGAGGGCCTTCGTCTTTGCCGTGATGCGGCACTTACCGGTGTGAAAATCAGGATGGCTTTCTTTACCGAGAAGGCCTATGAAAAGAATCAGGAGGATGCTTTGTTTATCTCAGAAAAAGCAGAAGAATCCCACCTTGTCTCTGTACCGGTTGCAAACAAAATGTCTCTTACCGAAAATTCCCAGGGCTTTTACTGCCTTTGTGAAAACACCGGGGTGCTTTCGGAAAAAGACATAGATGTGAAAGGTAAATATATCGCTCTTGAAAATGTCCGTGATCCGTCAAATTTAGGGGCAATCTGCCGTACCGCAGAAGCACTCGGTATAAACGGTGTAATACTTTGCGGCTGCTGTGACAGATACAGTCCTAAATCTCAACGTGCCGCAATGGGTTCACTTCTTCGTCTGCCCGTAACTCTGACTGATAATCTTCCCAAAACCCTTCTTCGTTTAAAGGAGCAAGGGATGAAGCTCTATGCAACAACACCCGACGAAAACGCTTCTGTAATTACAAAAAGCGATATGACAGGCGGTGCGGTTTCTGTTATAGGCAATGAGGCAAACGGTGTAACAAATGAAACCTTTGCCGTCTGCGAAAAGCTGACAATTCCTATGAAGGGCAGAGCTGAATCACTTAATGCATCAATGGCTGCTGCTATCACTATGTGGGAGATGATGCGCTGATGGAAAATGAGCTTTACTGGATCTGGCTTCAGCAGTGCTGGGGTTTTGCCAGAAAAACCGATAAGTTTTCTTCTGTTTTCAAGGATGCGAAGAGTGTATTTGATGCCTCAGATGAAGAACGAAGAACAGTTTTTGCATCTTCATTTTCTTCGAAGATGAAGAAAAAAGACCTTTCAAAGGCTGAGGAGATTTTAAATTTCTGCACCGAGCATAGAATTCATGTTATCACCCCCGACAGTGAATTTTATCCCAAAAAGCTTCTTACAATTGAAGATTATCCTCTTGTGCTTTATGCGAGAGGGGATATAAGCGTACTGCAGAGTGGCCTGAGCATTGCTGTTATCGGCAGTCGAACCTGCAGTACATACGGTGAAGAGGTTACGGAAAAAATAACCAAAGGTCTTTCTGAAAACAAGGTCACAATAATCAGCGGCGGTGCCCTCGGAATTGACAGCGTGGCACACAGAACTGCAATTGAAAACGGCAGCAAGACCGTTCTTGTAATGGGCTGCGGTCACGGCTACGGTTATCTTCCCGAAAATGCAGAGCTGAGAAAAGCCGTTGCAAACCGCGGTGTACTTGTTACGGAATATCCGCCCTTTTATCCCGTTGACCATGGCTCTTTCCCGAAAAGAAACCGAATCATCTCGGGTATGAGCGATGGAGTGCTTGTTACTGAAGCGGCAAAAAACAGCGGGACATTCAGCACGGTAAATCACGCAAGACGACAGAACAGGACAATTTTTGCTCTTCCCGGTGATATAATAAGCAAAAAATTTGACGGCTCAAATCAGCTTATTGTTGAGGGAGCAATTCCCGTGTTTTCCGGTGAAGATATCCTGCAGAAATACGGTGTTGAATCCAAAGACACTTCTTTTGAAAAGTCAGATACTCCGTTTATGAATATTGAAGAAAGAGGGAAGACTGCAAGGAAGGGGAAAACACCTTCAAAAAAGAAAAAAGCAAAAGAAGCTCCAAAGGCAGAAAATAAAACAGAAAAAATTACTGAAAAGAGAAAAAATCCTCCCGAAGGTATTTCTAAAAACGCTGAAATGGTGTATAATGTAATGTCTGAGGGTGAAAGTGAGCTTGACTTCATCACGAGAAAATCAGGACTCGGTATAAGCGTGGTGCTTGCAGCAATTTCCGAGCTTGAAATTTTCGGTGCGGTTTCAAAGTCAGGACCTAACACTTATGAAATTAACTAAGAAATTAACTTTTACGAAAAGGTGAAAAATAAATGGCAGATTTAATTATTGTTGAGTCGCCTTCAAAAGCGAAAACTCTTAAAAACTATCTTGGAAGCGGCTATGAAGTAATCGCTTCAAAGGGTCACGTAAGAGACCTTCCTGCTGCAAAGCTCAGCGTTGACGTGAAAAACGACTTCGCTCCCAAATACAGCATAGTAAAAGGAAAGGAAAAGCTCGTCAAGGAGCTGAAGGCTGCTGTAGCCGACAGTGACGAGGTTTATCTCGCAACTGACCCTGACCGTGAAGGAGAAGCAATTTCATGGCATCTTGCAGAAATTCTCGGTCTCGATATGGAAAAAGCAAACCGTGTAACCTTTAACGAAATCACAAAAACAGGCGTAAAAAACGGTATGGCAAATCCAAGGAAGGTTGACCTTGATCTTGTGAATGCTCAGCAGGCAAGAAGAATTCTTGACCGTCTCGTTGGCTATAAGCTCAGTCCTTTCGTTTCACAGAAAATCAGACGTGGTCTTTCAGCAGGCCGTGTGCAGAGCGTTGCAGTAAGAATGATTGTTGACCGTGAAAACGAAATCAGAGCCTTCAATCCCGAAGAGTACTGGACAATCGATGCAAAGTTCAGCTCCAGCGCAAAAAGAGTGCTTACCGCTGAATTCTACGGCGACGAAACAGGCAAGGTAAAGCTTACCGATGAAGCACACGCAGAAAGCTATCTCAAGCGTCTTGAGGGTGCTTCATACTACATCAGCTCTCTTAAAAAAGGAACAAGAAAAAAGAATCCAGCACCTCCCTTTATTACCTCAACTCTTCAGCAGGAGGCTTCAAAAAAGCTCGGCTTCAGAGCTGAAAAAACAATGAAAATTGCTCAGGAGCTTTATGAAGGTGTAACAGTTGCGGGCTACGGCTCGGTGGGTCTTATAACTTATATGAGAACCGACTCACTGCGTATTTCCGAAGAGGCGAGAGCTCAGGCAAACGACTTTATCAAAGAAAAGTTCGGTGATAAATATCTCCCTGAAAAGCCCCGTTACTTCAAATCAAGAAGCAATGCTCAGGACGGTCACGAAGCAATCAGACCTTCAACGGTTTCACTTGTTCCGGATGAAATCAAGAGCAGTCTTTCAACTGACCAGTATAAGCTTTATAACCTTATCTGGAAGCGTTTTCTTGCTTCTCTTATGAAGGAATGTGTGCAGAACACATCAAAACTTGAAATCAGAAGTACCGTAAGCGGTGCACCTGAGGATAAGTACTGCCTCTTCACTGCAAGCGGATACAGTGTAAAATTCGACGGCTTCACAGTGCTTTACGATATGGGTGATGACACCGACGAAAAATCAAAGCTTCCCGACGGACTTACAGATGGTGAAAATCTTAAGCTGAAGGCTCTTACACCTAATCAGCACTTCACTCAGCCACCTGCAAGATTTACCGAAGAGTCACTTATCAAGACTCTTGAAGAAAACGGTGTGGGCAGACCGAGTACCTACGCAACAATTATTTCAACCATTGTAAAGCGTGAGTACGTTGAAAGAAAGCAAAAGCAGCTTATTCCTACCGAGCTTGGCGAAGCTATCGTTAATCTCCTTAAGGATAAGTTCAAGAATATTGTAAACATAAAATTCACCGCTCAGATGGAAACCAACCTTGACGAGGTAGGCGAGGGTAATATGGATTACATCAGAATGCTCCACGAATTCTACGGCGAATTTGAAGAAATTCTCAAAAAAGCAAAAGAGGAAATGGACGGCGTTAAAATTCAGCTCAAAGAGGATATCACCGACATTCCCTGCGAAAAATGCGGAAGAATGATGGTGGTTAAGGTCGGCAGATTCGGCAAATTCTTGGCTTGTCCCGGTTATCCCGAATGCAAGACAACGAAGCCCTTTGTGGTTGAAACAAATGCCGAGTGTCCCGTTTGCGGCGGCAAGGTAATCTCCAAAAAATCAAAGAGAGGCTATACCTTCTTCGGCTGCGACAACTGGCCTGAATGCAACTTTATGACCTGGGATAAGCCCACAGAGGAAAAATGTCCCAAGTGCGGAAAGTCGCTCTTCAAAGGTAAGGGCGGAATGCTCAGTTGCCTTAACGAAGGCTGTGGCTATCAGGCAAAAGCAACAAGAAAGAGCAAAAAAGAAGAAAAATAAGATTTGAGAAAGGTAAAGACTATGAGTGAGCAGGTAAAAGTAATCGGCGGCGGACTTGCAGGAGTTGAAGCTGCATGGGCTCTTTCCAAAAGAGGTCACAAGGTGCTTCTTTATGAAATGAAGCCCGTTAAATATTCTCCGGCTCACCGTAGTGAAGGTCTTGCAGAGCTTATCTGCTCCAACTCCCTTAAGGCAAAGCGAGTTGAATCTGCAGCAGGACTTCTCAAAACTGAAATGAGACGCTTCGGCTCACTTTGTATGGAGTGTGCTGATTTGTGTGAAGTGCCTGCAGGCGGTGCTCTTGCCGTTGACAGAGATGAGTTTTCAAGTCTCATTACCGAAAGAATTGAATCAGACGAAAACATTACTCTCATCCGTGAAGAGGTTACTGAAATTCCCGACGGTAATGTAATCATTGCCGCAGGTCCTCTTGCAAGCGACAAGCTGAGTGTGGACATTCAGAAGCTTTGCGGAAACGGGCTTCACTTTTTCGATGCAGCTGCACCTATTGTAACCTTAGAAAGCATTGATATGAACGAAGCCTTTGCTGCTTCGAGATATGAAAGAGGCGGTGAGGACGATTACATTAACTGCCCCATGAATAAGGAGCAGTACGAAGAGTTTTACGAAGCACTCATAAATGCAGAAAGTGCAGAGCTTCATTCCTTTGACAAACGAAAGGAAGTCTATGAGGGCTGTATGCCAATTGAGGTTATGGCTTCAAGAGGCAAGGATACTATGCGCTTCGGCCCTCTCAAGCCTGTTGGTCTTCGTGACCCGAGAACCGGCCACAGACCCTGGGCGGTGCTTCAGCTGAGAAAAGAAAACAGCAAGGGTACACTTTTTAATCTCGTGGGCTTTCAGACAAATCTGAAGTTCCCTGAGCAGAAGAGAGTTTTCTCAATGATTCCTGCACTTAAAAATGCAGAATTTGTCCGTTACGGTGTAATGCACAGAAACACCTTCATTGATTCACCGAGACTTCTGAATGCAGATTTCAGCTTCAGAGAGAGAAAGAATCTTTTCTTTGCCGGCCAGATTACCGGTGTTGAGGGTTATATGGAATCAGCCTCATCAGGTATTCTTGCAGGACTTAATATGGCACTCATGCTTGAAGGTAAGGAAACCTTAAACCTACCCGAAAACACAATGATGGGTGCTTTAAGCCACTACATCAGCGACAGCCGCCATATTGGCTGTTTCCTTTTCAGTAAGCCTTTCGCCTCTTTG
>JAFWZS010000009.1 GCA_017522205.1 Clostridia bacterium | reverse complement strand
GAGTGGGCAAAAAAAGGTCAAAACAATACTAAAATCGCACAAGGTTCGACACTTTGTGCGATTTTCAGTTAAGATCAAATTGGATAATTATTTATTTTTTATCGTTGTCAAATCGGTATTGTTGCTCTTGTGCGTTTATCGCCAGTCTGAAATTAGGGAGAACGTATAGTTCTCCCTGATTTCATTTAATATATGCGGTTGTTTTTATTTTAGAATCTGAAAAGCTTTGCGAAGAAATTTTTGAACCATTCAATAATTCTGTCAAAGAAGGTCATACCGAATGTAGGTCTTGAAGGTGTGATGATGTTATCATTGGTATCGTCTTCATCTTCTTCAGGCTCATCAATATAATAGGGAGCTTTACTTAAGTAATGCTCAACAGTTGCATATGTATCATCTGTCTGAGACGGGTTATACGATATTTCAGACTGGACACCTGCGAGACTGCTGCAATTGTAGAACATATTGTGGCCGTTGGTTCTGCTTGTATCAACAACCCACCATTCTCTTACGAAAATCTCTCTCAATGATGTACAGCTTTCAAGCATAGATTCAAGATTGAGCTGCTTGTAACGGCTTGTGCCTTCATCGTAGTAATCAAGTACGAATGAAGAGAGATTCAATGATATAAGATTTGAGCAATTCCTGAACATACAACCCATGTCTGAGATTTTCTCAGTGTTGAAGTTTTCAAAGCTTACAGAAGTTAGACTTGTGCAGTTTTCAAACATAGAACGGGTGCTTGTTGCTGATGTTGAAAGGTTGTTAAGGACTGCCTCGGTGAGATTTCGGCAATCTTTGAACATGCTGTTCATTGTTGAAGAATTGATTTTACCTGAAGAAATATCAATTTTTGCCATATCTGCCTCTTTGAAAAGCTGATATGAGCTCTGATAGAGATTAATCTTCTGAGCATTGAGGCTGAGCTGATTGCACTGCTTAAAGCTTTCAGTATATTCTGCAAGTATCGGCAAATCCCAAGTGCTGATGTTTAAAGTTTTTAAATTGATGCAGTTAGCAAAAGCAAGATTCATTTTTTCAAGCTTTTTTGTGTTCCATGCTGACAGATCGAGAGTTTCGAGTGATGTGCAGCCATAGAGGAACTCACTGATATCAGTGAGGTTTGCTGTGTTCCAACCGGTAATATCAAGTGTTTTGAGTTCCATGTTAACAAAAGACTGTGTATCACGGTCAGCAGACAGCATACTGCTTATGTTTTTAACATTCTGAACATTAAGAGCACTGAGATTGAGATCTTTAAGCAAACGGCAACCGTAGAACATATAGCTCATATTGGTGGTGTTTTCCGTGTTGAAATTCTCTAAACCGTTAATAGCTTTAAGTGCATCGAAACCATTGAAAAGGTTAGAAGAATTGGTGTTTGCCTTTACTCCGCCTTCAGCACCGATGAATAATTCATAAGCCCCTGAGGTATCAACTATCCATGCCATAACGCTGCCATCTCCGGCTGCAGACACATCCCATTTTAACTCCTCTGAAATGTTGCTCAGGTCATCGATAGTGTCCTTGAAAGTAACAGAAACAATGTTTGATTTATGTGCATGGAAAGCATCGCTTGTTGAAAAATCAAACTGTCTGAGAACACCTGATTCAGCTGTTGCAGAAGCTGTCAAAATAAAGCAAACAGAAACTGCAAGAAGACAGGTAACTAATATAGAAACAAGTTTTGTTAATTTTTTACGTGAATACTTCATAAAATACTCCCTTTTGTTTATTTGAATTAAACAGATCCTTTAAACGGACGTGCTTTATTCGGCAGTAATAATTTCAGCTTCAAGCTCTGCAGCTTCCTCAGCTTCTGCGGGAATTTCTTCTGCAGCTACGGGAGCTTCTTCAAAATCCTCTTCAATGTCAAGCTCGTCAAGAGACTCTACATAAGTCTTCTTCTTGAAAATCATACCGAGAACGATACCTGCGAAGAAGCAAGCGCTGAGAACAAGAGCTACCTTATCTGTAAGAATGAAGGAAGCAACAACACCCACGAAAAGACCCGCCATTGAGAATTCAAGAATTCTGTTTTCACGAAGCGGCTTAACTGCCTTCTGCTTTTTAGCTTTTTTTGCCTTCTTGCCTTTTTTCTCTTTTTTGTAAGTGTTCGGATGTTCAGCTTTGTTAACTCTCTTGCCGTTGATTGCGAGAAGAATTGCTGAAAGTGCTAAAAGAATAATCCAGATGTAATCCATTTTTATATCCTCCTAAGTCAGATCAGAACAGACCTGTTATTTTACCGTTTTCGTCAACGTCAATTTTTTCTGCCGCAGGAACCTTGGGAAGACCGGGCATTGTCATAATGTCGCCGGTGAGAACAACAATGAAGCCTGCACCTGCTGAAATCTTAACGTTTCTTACTGTTACAGTGAAGCCTTCGGGAGCACCCAGCTTTGTGGGGTCGTCTGAGAAGCTGTACTGTGTTTTTGCTATACAAACGGGAAGCTTATCAAGTCCCATTTCTTCAAGAGTTTTAATCTGCTTCATTGCAGAGGGGAGAATTGAAACATCAGCTCCGCCATAAACCTTAGTTACGATAGCCCTGATTTTTTCGGGAATAGAAGCTTCTGTGTCGTATGAGAATGAGAAGTCAGCGTTGCTTTCCTCTTCGCAAAGACGGACAACTTCCTTAGCGAGTTCTTCGCCACCCTTACCGCCGTCAGCCCATACTGTTGAAAGCTTAACATTTACGCCCAGTTCCTTGCACTTTTCAATAACAAAGTCGATTTCCTTGTCAGTGTCAGTGGGGAAGCGGTTAACTGCAACAACGCAGGGGAGATGATATACATTCTTGATGTTTGAAACGTGTCTGAGAAGGTTGGGAATGCCCTTTTCGAGAGCCTCAATATTCTCTTCGCCGAGAGCAGTTTTGGGAAGTCCGCCATGCATTTTAAGAGCACGGATAGTTGCAACCATTACAACCGCATCAGGCTTGAGACCTGCCATTCTGCACTTGATGTCAAGGAACTTTTCAGCACCGAGATCAGCACCGAAGCCTGCCTCTGTGATTGTGTAGTCGCCCATTTTAAGAGCAGTCTTTGTTGCAATAACTGAGTTACAGCCGTGAGCGATGTTTGCGAAAGGTCCGCCGTGTACGAAAGCAGGTGTGCCTTCAAGCGTCTGAACAAGGTTAGGCTTGAGAGCGTCCTTTAAAAGAGCAGTCATAGCACCTGCAGCCTTAAGCTGACCGCATGTTACGGGCTTGTTGTCGTAGGTGTAGCCTACAATGATTCTTGAAAGTCTTTCCTTAAGGTCTGTTACACTGTTTGCGAGACAGAAAACTGCCATAACCTCACTTGCAACGCTGATGTCAAAGCCGTCTTCACGGGGCGTGCCGTTGATTCTTCCGCCAAGACCGTCGGTGATGAAACGAAGCTGTCGGTCGTTCATATCAAGACAACGCTTCCATGTAATTCTTCTTACGTCAATGCCAAGCTGGTTGCCCTGCTGAATGTGGTTGTCAAGCATAGCAGCAAGAAGGTTGTTTGCACTTGTAATTGCGTGGAAGTCACCTGTGAAGTGAAGGTTGATGTCCTCCATAGGAACAACCTGAGCATAACCGCCGCCTGCAGCACCGCCCTTGACGCCGAATACGGGGCCGAGAGAAGGTTCACGAAGAGCAACCGTAACCTTCTTACCGATACGGCTCATACCGTCAGCAAGACCGATTGTGGTTGTTGTTTTACCTTCACCTGCAGGAGTGGGGGTGATAGCAGTTACGAGAATAAGTTTTCCGTTTTTCTTATCCTTTGTGTCACTGAGAAGTGAAAGGTCAATTTTTGCTTTGTAGTTGCCGTACTGCTCGATATATTTCATATCAACGTCAGCTTTTTTTGCAATTTCGCAGATGTGCTTCATTTCACACTGCTGAGCAATTTCAATATCGCTTAAATAAGCCATTGGTTTTTCCTCCTTTTGGTAATCACACTATAACAGAATAAGTATACAACATTTAAGTGCAATAAGTCAATCAAAAAAAGAAAAAGTCCCCGAAAATCAGGGACTTTTTAATGAATTTTTATCAGTCTTCCATGTACTTCTCGATGATTTTTACTGCATCACCGAGAGTTTCGATGTTTGCAACTTCACGGTCGGGAATTTCAAGGTCGAATTCATCTTCAATTGCAACTGCAATATTGATGAGTTCAAGTGAGTTGAGACCGAGATCACTTCTGATGTTTGTATCTTCTGTGATTGTTGCGGGATCAATATCAACATACTGACAAATAAGTGCTTTAACCTGTTCAAACATAATAAACTTCCTCCGTTAATTAAACATTCTGAGTTTCTTTGGTATATGTATCAATGACTTGCTGTCTGATAACCTTTCTTGTGGAGCTCTTGGGGAACTCGCTGAAGGAGACGTAAACATTCTGTACTTTTCGGTATGAAGGCTGTCCCTTGTTGGATTCGGCAACGTCTGCCTTAACCTTTTTGATGATTTCTTCTTCGCTCATATCTTCGGGATGGTCTGCCCTTTCTGTGTAAACAGCAGCGGCCATAACAACAACATCCTTGTCGCCGACTTTCTTGTGCTCTTCAAAAGCAACAACCTCGTGAGCATAAAGAAGGTTTTCCATAATGTTGCTTTCAACAGTTTCAGGGAAGATGTTTTCGCCGTTGGGAAGAATGATGAGGAACTTTTTACGGCCGGTGATATAAAGCTCACCGTCTTCATCAAGTCTGCCGTAGTCACCGGTTCTGAACCAACCGTCTTCTGTAAATGAAGCAGCAGTAGCTTCGGGATCTTTATAGTAGCCCTGAGTTACGTTGTCACCCTTGAGAAGGATTTCACCGATACCCTCTTCGTCAGGAGCATCAATCTTGAATCTTGCTCTGGGGAATGCCTTACCGCAGGAAAGGGGCTTGAGTCTGCCGTTGTTGTGAAGAGTAACTGTGGGTGAAGCCTCGGTCATACCGTAGCCCGAAATAATGTTGAAGCCGATTTCTGAAAGGCTCTTGATATGGTCAGCTCTTGCAGGAGCACCGCCGCAGGACATTGTGGGAAATCTGCCGCCGAAGTTTTCAGCAACCTGCTTGAAAACGATGGGACGGATATCAATGCCAACCTTGAGAAGCTTGTTGCTGATTTTGATCATCTTTCTCATAATGGGAGCCTTGCCGCTTGCTTCAGCCTTTGACCAGATACCGTTGTAGATAGCTTCAAGAACAAGGGGAACAACTGCCATAGCGTTGGGTCTGAATTCGTTGATGTTGGGGAGAATGTTCTTGAGACTGTCATTGATGTAAATGATACCGTTCATATATGTAGCGCAAAGAACGCTGCATGAAAGCTCATAAACGTGGTTCATGGGAAGGATGGACATTGTTGAAAGCTCCGGTCCGAGGAAATCAAGAACGCCGTCGCAGTTTGATGAGAAGTTATAGTGAGTGAGCATAACGCCCTTGTTGGTGCCTGTTGTACCTGATGTGAATACGATAGCAGCAAGGTCATTCTTCTCGATCTTTGTGTCAGCGAAACGTGTGTCGCCCTTTTTGAGAAGCTCACGACCCATATCTGCAAGATCGTTGATTGTAAGGAACTTTCCGCCGGGTGCGGTGGAGTGGGGAGTCATATTGAAAGCATACTGACATCTTTCGTCATTGCCCATATGGAATTCTGCAGTTTCTTTATAGGTCTTGCTGTGGAATACTGCTTCAGCATCACCCTTTGAAATGAGCATGCTGATGTCCTTATCGGGAAGCTCTTTATCAATGGGCACTGCAACGCTCTTTGTGCAGACAATTGCAAAGAAAGCAACGATCCAGTCATAAGAGTTTTCACTGACGATAGCAATGTGCTTTCCGTTAAGACCAAGCTCATAAAGAGCTGTACCTACTTCTCTTACTTTGTTGTGGAATTCTCTTACTGTGTAAGCAACGGGCTGCTTTTTAACCTTTTCAACAACGGCAACTCTGTCGCCGAATTCTTCACTTCTTAAGAAAAGATCCTGAAGAGTTGTAAGAGGACCACGCTTGTGAATTTTTTCTCTGAGCTTTTTCAGCTCTTTAATTTCTTTTTTGCTGAGTTCAATTGTCATAGCTGTTTCTCCTGTCAAATTTTTATAGCAGGCGGAACATTCCACCGTAATTACAGATTATTTGCCGCAGTTATCAAGAAGCTCGGTAATGGTAATGTCGGGATTTTCAATACCTGAAATTATTGTCTTAAGAGCGTTCTCATGGAGCTTTTCAATCTGAGCCTGTGTTGAGAGCTTGTGTCTGTAAAGGTAGTTCATATTGATACCCTTGTCTGTGGGATCGGGTGAGCAGATTGTGTAAAGCGGTGTGAAGTAAGCACCGAGATCGTGAATCTTGAAGCTGAACTTGAAGCCCATATCAACATCAATGGGAATGGGAAGCCAGGTGAACATCATACATGCAGGACCCTGAATAAGGTTATAGCCGTAAACCTCTCTTGACATATCACGAGCCTTGATGTAGGGATAGTCAAGGTGACGGTAAAGCTGAGTTCTTACTCTTGTGAACTCCTTAAGACCTTCAGCAAAGGTCTTTTCTTCGGGGATAATTGTACGAACCTGAATGGGCTGTACAAGGCAGCCGCTCATTCTCTTTTCCTTAACGGTTGCTCTCTTGCTGCAGGTAACCATCATAAACACGTCGTCTGTTCTGTAGTTGATGGATGAGCAGTGAGTGCGAAGAGCGAACATAAAGAGACTTTCGGGAGCAATGCTGTTGGCACGGCAGTAATCGAAAATCTTAGCTGATGTTTCGGGATCTATGTGAAGAGTAATCTGCTTGCAGCTTGAATAAAGGGGATTGTAAGCAGCGGGAACACGAAGGTTCGGATTCTTCTGCTTCTTTCTTGCTTTTTCAAGGAATTCAGGTCCGTGAACACCTGCGTAGAAAGGTTCTTTATCCTTGTCCCAGTATTCTTCATAGAACTTTGCGTGCTTAGCCTGCTTCTTTTCATCCTGAAGCTTTTTGAACTCTTCCTGAATGTAGTCCTCATATTTATAGAGAGGCTCGGGAATAGGTTCGCCCTTTTTTAGTGCGAAGTAAACCATAAGGGTATCGAAAAGACAGCCTACCATTCCGAGAGCGTCCATTGCAAGGTGGCTTACGTTTATATAAATACCGCCGCCAACGCCCTGAGTTCTGAAAAAGTAAATTCTGAAAGGTATGCAGTCCTTGAACTTTACGGGAGTTTTAGCATCCTTGTCGAAGAAAGCCTCCTGTTCCTCTCTGCTTCTGAAAAACTTTCTTGGAACAGTCATTTTAAAAGGCTCAATGAAATATTGCTTAAGCTGCTTGTCAACAACAGTAAATCTGTTGCGAAGACTGTCGTTTCTTTCAATTTCAATTTCAAAAGCCTTCTGCATAAGGTCAAAGTTCATGTTTGTTTCAGCGGTGAATGAACATGGAATCTGAACAATCTGCTTTTTGAAACTGTACTTAACCATAAGATGCATAGTTTCCTGTGACGGAATAAGGTCGTAGAGTTCGTATGGAATCTTTTTACTCATACATAAACACCTTCCTTTTTGTGATTTGTCTCTGCTGAGAGACCTTCGTATACAAAATAAATGATATCAAAAATATAAAGGCTTGTCAATGACTTTAACCAAAAAAACACACACGGTGTATTGATTTAGTACATATCATAAATAATCGTGCGGAAGTTTTTATCTTGTTCAAAAAATATACAACATCACAGAAAAAGGAAGATAAAAAGAAAGCAAAAAATCAGCGACAAATCCTTCGAAATGTCGCTGAATACTTTTATAATACTTTTGAAAGGAACTCGATTGCTCTTTCGCTTTTCGGGTGAGCAAAGAATTCTTCGGGAGTTGCTTCTTCAACAAATCTGCCTTCATCCATAAAGATGATTCTCGTGCCCACTTCCTTTGCAAAGCCCATTTCGTGGGTTACAACAACCATGGTCATACCCTGGTTTGCAAGGTCTTTCATAAGCTCAAGAACTTCACCGACCATTTCAGGGTCAAGTGCTGAGGTGGGTTCATCAAAGAGAATTACATCCGGATCCATTGCAAGTGAACGTACAATTGCAACTCTCTGCTTCTGACCGCCTGAAAGTGATGAGGGATAAGCATCTGCTTTTTCCTCAAGACCGATTCTCTTAAGAAGTTCAATTGCCTTTTCTCTTGCGTTTGCGGTTATTTCCGAGACAGATGTTGTTACAGGAATAACTTCACCCTTTTTTAAGTGGAGCTTTATAAGAAGATTATCTTTCTTCTGCTTTTTAAGATTCTTCTTACCGATAAGAATGGGTGCGAGCATAATGTTCTCAATAACAGTCTTGTTGTTAAAGAGATTGAAGTGCTGGAAAACCATGCCCATTTTCTGACGGTGTACATTGATATCAACAGACATATCAGCAATATTTTCTCCGCCGAAGATAATAGCACCTGCTGTGGGGTCCTCCATACAGTTAAGACAGCGAAGGAAAGTACTTTTACCTGAGCCTGACGGTCCGATAACAACAACCTTTTCGCCCTTCATGATGTCAGTGTTGATGTCCTTGAGAACTTTGTTGTCACCAAAGTCTTTACAAAGACCTCTTACTTCAATAAGCTTATTATTTTCTGTCACCTTTCCTCAGCCTCCTTTCCATAACCTTTATACCTAATGTAATAAGGCAAACAATAACTATATAGATAATTGCCATTGCAAGATAGGGAACCATATATTCATAAGTTCCTGAGCCAATACTCTGGAAAGCGAGATAAAGGTCCTTTGCACCTACGAAAGAAACAACAGAGGTTTCCTTAATGAGGGCGATGAACTCATTACCGAGAGTGGGAAGAATGTTCTTGATTGCCTGGGGAATAACAATCTTCATCATAGCAGAGGTGTAGCTGAGACCTACTGAACGTGCACCTTCCATCTGACCGGGGTCAACTGAAAGAATACCTGCACGCATAATCTCGGATATGTAAGCACCGCTGTTAAGTCCGAAAACGGTTATGGCAACGACTACCGATGACATTCTGATACCCATAAGAGGAAGCATTACATAGTAGAAAACAAGAAGCTGAACTACCATGGGAGTACCTCTGAAAAGACCTACATAAAAGCTGCAGAAGCCGTCAAGAGCCTTTACAATCTTGCTGTATTTTGGAAGAACTCTTACCGCTGCAATAAGTGTACCGATTACAGTACCGATGATAAGACCTGCAACTGCAATAAGCACGGTGTTCTGAAGACCTATAAGAACCTCTTTATAGCCACCGCGCTCAATCAGAATTTCAAGAAATTTTTCTATTTTAAGTGAAAATCCGTTCATAACATTTTCCTTTTAGTTATTTACATAGGTAGTGCCTTACTGTTTTCAGCAAGGCACCGTATTACTTTTTGTTTAACTTGTCTTATGAAAGAGCATTGAAGTTTGCAGTAATCATGTCAGCAGGAGCTGCGTCAATAATTACATAGTTGATGTTGCCGTTGATAAGGTCCTGAACTGCAAGAGCACCGTTGTCATAGCCCTTACCTTCAGTTGCAAAGCCGTCGAATTCCCATTCAGCGTCGCCGAGAACGTAGAACTGAGCTGTTGTGCCGTTCTGGTAGCCGATCTTTGTTGTTGCATCGTAGCCCTTAAGGATTTCTTCAACAGCTGCTGCATCTGCACAAGCATCGAAGGTTGTGTCATCAGCAAGAGCGATGAGCTTCTGTGAAGCTGTGTAGTATGACTTTGAGAAGTTAACATGTTCCATTCTTTCTTCTTTAACTGTAAGACCTGCCATAGCGATGTCGCACTTGTGCTGACCTACTGAAAGGCAAACTGATTCGAACTTCATGTTGTTGATAACAAGTTCCTTGCCGAGTTCTTCTGCAAGAAGAGCAGCAATTTCCATGTCGATACCGTAGTATGAATCGCCTTCCATATACTCAAAGGGAGCAAAAGCTGCGTTTGTTGCAACGATAAGCTGATCCTTTGTAGCATCTTCTACTGCTGACTTAACTGCTACGGGCTGTCCGTCACCGAAGTAGTGGTTACAGATTTCATCGAATGTGCCGTCTTTCATAATCTTGTCGATGAAAGCATTTGTCTTTTCAAGAAGCTCGGGCTGAGCCTTGTCTACGCCGAAAGCGTATTCTTCTTCTGTGAGGTTGATGTCGATAACCTTAACAACATCTGCCTTTTCGCCGCCGTTTCCGCCGCAAGCTGCAAGAGCGAAGAGAAGAACAGCTGCAAGAGCAATTGCTAAAAACTTTTTCATAATAAAATCCTCCATATGTATTTATATAGTTTTAACATAGCGATATTTTAGCACTGACCTGCCGTAAAAGTCAAGGGAAAAATGCAAGTTCTTACACTTTATTGCATATTTATTTGCTTCAATCGGCATTTTTGTGCATATTTTTTAGTTTTGAGCTGAAATCACCGGGGTAAGATGCTCTTCAAGGAATTCATCAACAACCTGCCAGTACTCCTCGTGGAACCAATGAGATGAAAGTGCGTGTTCAGCACCCCTTACTATATGCTTTCTTTTTGGTGTGGGACAAGCATTGTAAACGGGATCAAGGTTTTCCAAAAGAACAAAGTCATCCTTATCACCGTGGATGAAGAGAACGGGAATCTTTGCCTTTTTAATCTGTTCAACTGCTGAAGCCTTTCCGAAGAAGAATCCGTTGATAATTCTGTTGATAAGACTTGCCTGGGGCATAACAAGCTTCGGAGGAAGATGATACTTTCTGATGCACTGGTCGGTGAAAATATCCTTTACCGAAGTAAACCCGCAGTCCTCAATTGCAAGAACAACATTGTCAGGGAGCTTTTCGCCGATAGTCATCATTGTGGTTGCACCACCCATTGATGTACCCTGAATAATGATTTTGCATTTCGGATTCTCTTTTACAATGCTCTCAATCCAGTCAACAACATCAAGTCTGTCATTCCAGCCCATGGTAACGAATTTGTGTTCGCTGTTGTTGTGACCGCGAAGGTCAGGAAGAAGCACGTTGAAGCCTCTTTTGTAAAATTCCTGAGCATAGCTTGACATTTCTCTGTTTACATTTGTCCAGCCGTGAAGAACAATTGCCCAGATGTTGCTGTTTGAGGGGTTACGGAATTCAACACCGTGAAGGTTTTTACCCTTTCTGTTTTTGATAATGACCTCCTGATGGTATGTGGTGTCATACCATTTATAGCCTGCAATAAGGTTGGGGTTATCAGCGTTTCTTTCAAAAAGGCTGTTCTTCGCAGGTACGGTCATATCGGGTCTTTTCTTGTTGCCGAGGGCAATAAAGAAAAAGAACAGTGCAAGACCGAAGTAAGCTATAAGCAGAACTGCAGCGATTATGCCGAGAACTGTCAGAAAAATTTTGATTTCGTGAGACACGGAAAATCTCTCCTTTACAGATTTTTACAATATATAATGATTATACACAACTGTAGGACAAAAAGCAAACGCTTTTTATAAGTTTCTTTATATTTTCAGTTTAAATTGTTAAAAAAAGCTATTTACTTTTTGGATTTAATGTGTTAAACTGTAAAATAGGAGAAAACGAGAATTTGAAAGGAAAAAGAAAACATGGCAGACAGAAACATTGAAAAAATCAACAAGAACATAGATTATCTCTATGATATTATTCTTAAAATTGAAACAAAGGAAGAATGCGAAGCACTTTTCGACGACCTTTGCACAAAAACAGAGCTTGCTTCAATTTCACAGCGTCTTGTTGTTGCAAAAATGCTCAGCGAAAAAAAGGTTTACAGCGACATCGTTGCTGAAACCGGCGCAAGCACAGCAACAATAAGCAGAGTCAACCGTTCACTCGCTTTCGGTAAGGGCGGTTATGAAAAGCTTTTTAATAAAGAGGACTGATAATAATGGCAGGATACGGTGATTTTGCATACTATTATGATTTGCTTACCGAGAATGTCGATTACGAAAGCAGATGTGAATACATTTGTAATCTCCTTGCTGAAAATGGAGTTGGCAAGGGGATTTTGCTTGACCTCGCCTGCGGAACGGGTACAATGAGTATGCTTCTTTCCCATAAGGGCTACGACGTAATCGGCGTTGACGCTTCCGAGGATATGCTTTCGGTGGCACAGGAAAAGAAGATGGAAAGCGGAAAGGATATAATGTTCCTTTGTCAGAGAATGGAGGAGCTTGACCTTTTCGGCACAATAAATGCTGCTGTATGCACTCTTGACAGTATCAATCATATTACCGACGAAGAAACGGTAAAAAAGGTTTTTTCTAAGGTGTCTCTTTTTATGGAGGACAAAGGACTTTTCATTTTTGATGTAAACACTCCCTACAAGCACCGTGAGGTTCTCGGTGATAATACATTTATATATGATATGGACGATGTTTACTGCGTCTGGCAGAACAGCACCGACAAGGATACTCTTCTCACAGAGGTAAGCCTTGATATCTTTGAAAAGGATGCTGAAGAGGAAGAAGATGTATACTATAGGTATAGTGAGGAATTCTCCGAAAAGGGCTATGAGCTCCCGAAAATCAGAGATTGGCTGGAAGAATATAAATTTGAAGTTCTGGGCATATACGAAGAAATGACGAAGAATGAAGTAAAAGACGACACACAGCGTGCAGTTTTTGTTGCAATAAAACACGGAACACAGTAAGGCAGGTAGATATTATGGGTAAATTAACAAGATGCATTTCCCGTGACGGCACACTCACGGCTATGGCAATCAACTCAACAGATATTGTAAACAGAGCAGTAGAAATTCACGAAACCTCTGCAGTATGCTCGGCAGCATTGGGCAGACTTATTACTGCGGCTTCGCTCATGGGCAGTGTGCTTAAAGGTAAGGACGACTCAATTACTCTTCGTCTTAACGGCGGAGGCCCTGCAGGCTCAGTTATTGCTGTTTCTGACAGTATGGGAAATGTAAGAGGCTATGTGGGACAGAGCGTGGTAGAAATTCCTCTTAACGAAAAAGGAAAGCTTGATGTTGCCGGTGCAGTAGGTAAGGACGGCTTTCTTACCGTCATAAAAGATCTCGGTATGAAGGAGCCGTATGTGGGCAGAACACCAATTGTCAGCGGTGAAATTGCCGAGGATATAACGGCGTACTTTTCAATCAGTGAGCAGACCCCTACAGTCTGTGCTCTCGGTGTACTTGTAAATCCCGATCTTACAATCAAGGCTGCAGGCGGACTTATTATTCAGCTTCTTCCCACGGCTATGGATGACACAATCGACCTTGTTGAAAAGTCAATTCAGGGCCTTGAGCCTATCTCAACCCTTATTGATAAAGGTATGACACCTGAAGAAATCTGCCGTCACGCACTGAAATATTTCGAGCTTGATGTGCTTGACGGGGCAGAGCCTGAGTACAAATGCTACTGTTCAAGAGAGAGAGTTGAAGCTGCGCTTATCAGTACTGGCAAGGAAGAGCTTCTTGATATGGCCAAGGACGAAAAAACTGAGGTAAGTTGTCAGTTCTGCGATAAAAAGTATGTATTCACCCCTGATGATATAAAAATGCTTGTTAAAAAAGCTACAAAATAACCCTGAAAAAGAAGAGTAAAAAAACTTCAAAAAAATTAAAAAAAAGTGTTGACAAATTCTTTTTTATGGTGTATAGTATACAAGTCGCTGTGAGGAATACCTCGCGGTAACGTGGGAGCATAGCTCAGCTGGGAGAGCATCTGCCTTACAAGCAGAGGGTCACAGGTTCGAGCCCTGTTGTTCCCACCAAATGGCCCGGTAGTTCAGTTGGTTAGAACGCTAGCCTGTCACGCTAGAGGTCGACGGTTCGAGCCCGTTCCGGGTCGCCATTTCCGGAGGATTCAATAGAGTTCTCTATTTGCCTCTGTAGCTCAGTTGGTAGAGCGCCACCTTGCCAAGGTGGAGGTCGCGAGTCCGAGTCTCGTAACCGCTACCGCAAGACCTACACCCGCAACCGCTCGCTCTGGTGCGGCTTCTACCTGAAATCCGCCGG
>JAFWZS010000074.1 GCA_017522205.1 Clostridia bacterium | reverse complement strand
GCACTTTAAAATGCGAAATAATTGTGCAAGAAAAGGCAAAAGCCACCGATAATGCTGACGCATATCGGTGGCTTTTAACGCATTATTGTGCGGTTAGTTCACATTTTAAAGAAATACTTCCTTATGGGGTGTCGGCGTTTGGAAGAGAGCTTTTTGATTATTTATGCCTGAGGAACTGGGTCTGAAAGCTTCATGAAGTCGATTTTCTCCATCTTTGTTCTGGGCAGAGCATCCATAACAAAAATCCTTCTGGGGCATGAGTAGCCTTCAATGTTGTCTTTGCAGAAGGCCATAAGCTTTTCGGTAAGCTCGTCTCGGTCAGCTTCAGGATTTGCAGGAGCAACAACAAGCTTAACATAAGGCTTGTCGTTTTCGTCGTAGCCCTGGCAAGCACAGGCTTCAGCTATGTAGTCGAGAGAGAGAACCTTTCTTTCGATTGTTGCGGGATAAACGTTGTAGCCTGAAATGAGAATGATTCTCTTGATACGGCTTGTGAATTTAAGGTGGCCGTCTTCTGTGATAATACCGACATCACCTGTACGGATCCACTTCTTGCCGTTTTCGTCTGTGTAAATGCCTGATTCCTGAACAACATCGTCGGGAAGGTATCTGTTCATCATTGTTTCGCCGGTGATTACAACCTCACCCTCAACTCCGGCAGGGAGTTTGTTGCACTTGTCGTCCCAGATTTCGATGTGTGTGCCGAGAATGGGGTGGCCAACAGTGTCCGTTCTGTATTCCTTGCCGAGAACATCGTTAACTGCACAGACTGCAGCCATTTCTGTAAGACCGTAGCCTGCAGCAAGAAAGGCATCAGAGCCGTGTCTTCTGAGTGCAGCATTGAACTCATCAAGGAAAGCAGGGCTTACGTAGTCGCCGCCTGCACAGAGAATCTTAAGGTTTTTGATACCCTCGTTGCCCTCAAAGTTGGGAGCAGCCATAAGCTTCTGGAACATGTGGGGAACACCGAGAATTTCAAGCACGCAGTATTTTTTTATAAGCTCGTTTGCCTGAAGGGGATCGAACTTTGAAATCATAATAGGTCTGTAGCTGTTACAGATAGCGTAGTGAATTGCAACGCCGAGACCGAATGCGTGGAAGCAGGGGAGAACGCAGAGTGAATAGCAGGTGTTGTAATCGTGGGGCTGGTCAATTGCGTACATAGCATAAGCAAGGCTGTTGAATGAGTATGATGAGTGAATAATAGTCTTGCTCTTACCTGTTGTTCCGCCGCCGTGGAGATAAATTGCATCGTCCCTGCCCGGGTTTGTATCTGTGGGAACGGCAGGAAGATCCATACCCATAATTTCAAGGTAGGGAATAGTTGTGGCAGTTTTTTCGTACTGACCGTTCTGCATTTCGTTGCCCTTTGCGTATTTGTAAGCGATACCGTCGCAGAAGTCTGAAACTGAGCAGACAACTGTAAGGAACTTATCTGTGATAGGCTTGAAGGGTCCTGCAAAAAGGTCAAGAAGCATAAGGCACTTGCTCTTTGTGTGCAGCATAATTTCAACAAGCTGAGCCGGGGGAGTAAGAGGATGCACAAAGTTTGAGATTGCACCGATTTTGTTAAGTGCGTAGAAAGCAACAGCAGCGTGACCGCAGGTGGGAAGGAAAGCGGTAACAACGTCACCCTTGCCGATGCCCTTTGAAACGAACCATGAAGCAAGCTTTTCAATGTCAGCAATAAATCTTTTCATTGTGATTTCTGACTCAACATTTGCAACGGGAGTTACAAAAGCAGTGTAATCGTCGCCGTAATCCTTTGAAATTCTTTCGTAAGCCATGAGAAGATATTCATAGCAGGATTCGTTTCCGGGCTTACGGAGATAGTTCTCCTTGGGGATTATGTATTCCATTATTTTTCTCCTTAATTGTTTTAATTTTTTTCAGATTGTTTAAAGTATAGCTTGATAAAATTGTTGTGTCAATTACAAATTCCGACACAATGTAACAAATTTTTCGCATTTACATTATTTTAATTTTTATTATAAAAAGATATAACAAAAAACGGAAAATTACGGAAACAAACGGCTTTTAAGAAGGTAATATTTGACAATATTAAAAAGCAGGAGTAAAATAAGCCTATGAAACAATAAGAGGAGAAGAACAGATGATTTATAACTCATTCAAGGATAAAAAGCTTTCAGCATTGGGCCTCGGCACAATGCGCTTTCCAAAATGCGGCGACAAGGATTCCGACATTGATATCGAAAGAACAAGAGAGATGATTGACTATGCCATTAAAAACGGCATAAACTATTTTGACACGGCCTACGGTTATCACGGAGGAAAGTCAGAGATTGTTACGGGTGAGCTTCTTTCAGCCTATCCCAGAGAAAGCTATTATCTTGCTTCAAAATTCCCCGGATATGATCTTGAAAACATAAAAAATAAAGAAAAAATTTTTGAAGAACAGCTTAAAAAGTGCGGTGTGGATTACTTCGACTTTTATCTTCTTCACACCGTAACAGAGGATAATGCAGAAAATTATCTCAATGAGGAGTATGGGCTGATTCCTTATCTTCTCGAAGAAAAGAAAAAGGGGAGAATCCGCCACTTAGGCTTTTCTGTTCACTCAGGCTTTGACTGCTTCAAGAATTTCCTTGACCGCTGCGGTGAGCATATGGAATTCTGCCAGGTGCAGCTGAATTACCTTGACTGGACACGGCAGAACGCAAAGGCAAAACTTGAGCTTTTAAATGAAAGAAACATTCCCGTGTGGGTTATGGAGCCTGTAAGAGGCGGCAGACTTGCAAATCTTTCAGACGAGGACACAAAAACTCTTTCAGAAATGCGTGATGAAACAAATGCAGCCTGGGCATTCAGATATCTGCAGACACTTCCCGGAGTTACGGTAACTCTTTCGGGTATGTCAAATATGGAGCAGCTTAAGGAAAACATCGAAACCTACAAAGAAAACAAGCCCCTTTCGGAAAAAGAGATGGATACTCTTTACGGCATAGCCTACAGAATGACAAACGAAGTGCCCTGCACCTCCTGCCGTTACTGTGTACCCTATTGCCCTATGGAGCTCCAGATTCCGAAAATCATAAGCACATATAACAACAACGTTTTTGATAACAGAGAGTTCAGGCTGGATAAAGAAGAAGCTCTTGATGCGTCACGCTGCATTTCCTGCAAGGCTTGTGAAAAGCAGTGTCCTCAGAGTATTGAAATTTCCTCTGTTATGAAAAGCTTCACCGAAAAGGCAGGTAAGATATTAAAATGAAAAAAATCGACACAAAAAGTCTCATTAAAGTTGCGGCAGTAATTTTTGCCCTTTACCTTTGCATACATTATTGGGGGCACGCTGCGAATATTCTCAAAACGCTTTTGGGTGCAGCTATTCCTCTTGTTATCGGTGCAGTAATTTCTTATCCCCTCAATATTCTTATGAGCTTTTATGAAAAGCACCTTTTACCTAAGTCAAACAATAAGTTTGTACTTAAAAGCAGAAGAGGACTTGCACTCACTCTTGCAATTCTCACCTTGGTGGGCATTGTTGCGCTGATTATTGCCCTTGTTGTTCCTCAGCTTACTTCCTGCGTAAAGCTGCTTGTTGCAGAGGTGCCTGACTTCTTCAATATGGTTGTTGCAAAGCTCAGCGAATTCGAATTTGTTCCTGAAGATATAATTGCTGCCCTTTCAAAAATTGACTGGAAGTCACGCATTACCGATATAGTGAAAACCGTTTATTCAGGTCTCGGCAGTGTAATGGATGTTGTTGTAACAACAGTTTCAAGCCTTGTTTCAGGTGTTACAACTGCTTTCCTTGCAATTATCTTTGCAATTTACCTTCTTCTCGGAAAAAATAAAATCGGCAGTCAGCTCAAAAGAGTTATGCACCACTTTATTCCCGAAAGAATTACCGAAAAGTTCGATTATGTATGCAGAGTTGCAGACGAATCCTTCCATAAATTCATTGTTGCTCAGTGTACGGAAGCCCTTATTCTCGGCGGTCTTTGCACACTCGGAATGCTCATTCTCCGTCTGCCCTATGCGGCAATGATTGGTGCAGTTACTGTTGTAACGGCGTTCATCCCCGTTGTGGGTGCGCTTTTAGGCGGTGCATTAGGCGCTTTCCTCATCCTTATGGAGTCACCCGTAAAGGCACTCATTTTCCTCGTGTTCATTATCCTTCTTCAGCAGATTGAGGGCGACCTCATTTATCCGAGAGTTGTAGGCTCATCAATGGGCCTTCCCAGCATCTGGGTGCTTACTGCAGTAACCCTCGGCGGCGGTATGTTCGGCATTATGGGTATGTTCCTCAGCGTGCCTGTTGCCTCAACGATATACACCCTTCTCAGCAATGAGGTAAACAAAGAGAGAATGAAAGAGGTTGTTCCGCCTGAGGTTATAACAGACAGTGAAACTCAAAGTGAATAAAACGAAAAAGGTGTCCGGAGTGAAGTCGGACACCTTTTAACATTATTTCATATTTTTAATTATGCCTTCTCCCGTTTTTCTTTAAGAAAACGTGCATTTTCGTCAACTGCCTTTTTCCCGAGAGGATAGAAGAAATAAAGCACAAGCGAGAGAAGAATATAGCCGATTGCGGGAACAAGGCAGGTTATGTTGTAAATGCCATTTGTGACCGCTTCGTCAAAGGCGGTCTCCTGACTGTAGCCTATGGAATTAAGAAGAAAACCCGTAACTCCCGAGGAAAGTGCCTGACCAAGCTTTCGTGAAAAGGAGTAAACCGCATAAATTGTGCCGTCGTCTCTTCTGCCGGTTTTTACCTCGGTGTCGTCGATAACATCGGTAATCATTGCCCAGCAGATAAGAGAGAAAACTGCAAGTCCTATATATGAGAGCGCATAAAGAGCAACAAACACCCAAGGATTTTTTGTTTTAAGGAAAAAGGCAAAAATGAACACCGCTCCGCCAAGAACTGACCCTGCAATTGCGAGGGCCTTTCTGCCGAATTTTTCTGAAATTCTTACGGTGAATGAAGCACAGATAAGGGTAATTACAACACCAATAAGTCCTGCGGCTGACTGTGCCGCCGTGTTTTTGAAGTAGTTCGGAAAGACGTAGGTCACCATCTGTGAAAGGGTGAGCTGAACAAGAAGCATACATATAGTTGCGGCAACGATACCGATAAGAGCCTTGTTTTTTGAAAGGTCACGAAGCATAAGAGAAAAGCTGAATTTTTCCGTTTTCTCAGGAAGAACAACTCTTTCTGTTACAAGGTTATAGCAGAGAAGATAGCAGATAACTGCACCCACGGAGCAGATAAGGGCAGCAAGCATTACACGTCTGCCTGAAAGCACCTGATTGCCGTTTTCATCTTCAAAGAAGACAAGAAGGGGAAGAACGACGCCGATTACCATGCCGGCAAGAGCAGCACCTATTGAACGGTAATTTGAAAGCTGGGCTCTGTGCTTCGGTTCAGGTGAAATTGCCGATACCATTGAGCCGTAGGGAATGTTGATTGCGGTATAAAAAACGCTGCCCCAGATAAGATAGGTAAAAAACATCCAGAACACCTTAAAGCCGTAAGGGTAGTTCCTGAACCAGTTGGCGTACATAAGAAAAGAGGCGAGAGAAACGGGTACACTCACCCATAAAATCCACTTGAGGAACTTGCCTTTTTTCCCTTTTTTGCTTCGGTCAACAAGCTGTCCCATTGTAACATCGGTGAAGGCGTCAAGGAAACGGGCAATCATCATCATTGTTCCTATAAGGGCGGTGTCAATGCCCATAACGTCGGAATAGAACTTCATCAGTATCATACTTGAAAGTATAAATGTGAAATCGTTGCCGAAATCCCCGAACATATAACCCAATTTATCCCTTATGCCGAAAGGCCTCGTTTTTTCTTCTGACATATACAGTCCTCCGTCTTTCAGATTTACGGTTTTAGTATAGGCTGAAATCATAAGGAAAATACTGTTGCAGATTTTTAACCTCTGTGTTAAAATAAAAAAAGAATCAGAAAGAGGTGAGGTTTATGATTATAAGAGCCGTTCAGAAGCTTTCGGTTGTGGATTATCCCGGACTTTTATGTGCAACTGTTTTCACTCCCGGATGCAATCTCCGTTGTCCCTTCTGCCACAACGGTACATTGGTGCTTGATGATGAGCCAAATGTCAGTGAGCAGGTGGTTTTCGATTTTCTCGGAACAAGAAAAAATAAGCTGGATGCAGTCTGCCTTTCAGGCGGTGAACCTCTTTTGCAAAAGGGTGTGGAGGATTTTCTCCGAAAGGTTAAGGATATGGGCTTTAAAACCAAGCTTGACACCAACGGAACAAAGCCACAGTATCTTAAGGAGCTTTTAGAGAGTGGAGTTGTTGACTACGTTGCTATGGATATAAAAAATTCACCGGCAAAATATGCTGAAACTGTGGGAGTAAAGGCGTTCAGCTTAAAGCCGGTCTATGAGAGCATTAATATAATAAAAAGCTCAGGTGTGGATTATGAATTCCGCACAACCGTTACAAAGACCTTCCACGACGAAAAAAGCCTTGCAGAAGCGTCACACATGATTGAGGATGCAGCGGTGTGGTATCTTCAGACCTATAGGGAAAGTGAAAACGTCATTGACAAAAGTGTTGAAGGCTACTCTGAAGAGGAAATGAAGTGCCTTTGTGAAAATCTCAGAAAAACGGTTCCCTTTGTAAGACTACGATGATAAAGTTAAAAGTGAAAAGTTGAAAGTGGAAATGTGGGGAGCAAAGCTCCGATTGTATCCGTTTAAAATTCTTGTAAATCTTAATAAAGCTACCCGCCAAAGCAACTGAGCTTACTTGGCGGGTTGAGTTTTTGTGTTGTAAATCTGTAAAAGCGGATATAATTGGAGCGAAGCGACCCTTGTTTCAACTTTCCACTTTTAACTTTCAACTTTCTATAAAAGATAATGCTCGGCAAGTCTGTTCCACGTCAGTTTGTCAACCTCACCCGAAACGTTGTGACCGATAATCTCCTGCCATTTTTTTACCTCTCTTTGGGTTTCGTCGGTGAATCTGTCACCAAGTTCAGAGAGCGCAAAATTAGAATAAAACTCACCGAGGTGCTGAAGCATCCTATTGAGCATTTGCACCTCTTTTCCCACCTGCCCGATAACAAGGGGAAGGGCCTCTTTTTTTATGCTGATTACCTGAATGGGGTCGCTTAAAATAAAAAGCGCCTTTTTGCTTTCTTCATTTATTCTGTCCCACAGCTCAAAATCAACTTTGCCTGTTTCGGAAAAGCCGAATTTCCTCTGAAAGGCTTTTACCGATTCTTCCGTTTCATCACCGAAAATACCGTCGGGAATAACGGGCGGAATGTCATTCTGTACCTTGGAAACATCATAAAGCTTCTGCTGAAGCTCCGTTATTGCTCTTTGCTTGTCGTTCATACAATCACTCCTTAAGGTAACAGCAATCGAACCCTACAAGACAAAATGTCCGATTTCCGGCACCTTTGAAATTTTTTCTCCTCGCAATACGCGAGTATTGTTTCGTCGAAGAAAATCCCAAATGCACCGAAACTCGGGCATTTATGATCTTCGAGTTTAATGGATGGAGATTTTTCTTGTAGCAAGGCAAAAGGTGCAGGAAATACTTGCGTATTTTCAAGCCTTTTAACGCAGCTACGGGGAAAATATACCCCATTAAACCTTGTACGGTTAGGTTGCTGTTACCTTAAGCAACTCATAACCGGGATACTGACCCTGAAGCCTTGTCTGTCCACGTCTTACTACGGAATATACGTCTGCAATGGTGTTCCAGGTGGTTTCGTTCACCTGACCCGTCTGGGGAAGAGAAAAAATCCGTTGAAATTCTGTAACTGCGTTCTGTGTCCGTCTGTCAAAGGCGGTGGTTTCGGCAAGAGGCGGCAGGTCATAGAAAAACTGAGAAATATAGTTGAGATAAGTCTTGAACACTCTTACCGACGGACCGTTATCACCGAAACGCAGCACCACCCCGGGATAGGGCTCGGTGCCTACACGGTCAAGAATTGCTTCTTCGCTGAGATAATCCACAACACCCTTGTAGGCATTGTAGAGGCTGTTCCAGGTTCTTTCGTCAACCTCACCCGTCTGAGGCAGACCCTTGTATCGCTGAAAGGCGAGAACATTATTTCTTGTTGCCGCCCCGTAAACTCCGTCGGTGGCAATGGGTTTTATGAAATTCACAAAGGGTGAAATAAGGTTGAGAAAATACTGCAGAGTAACAACCTCACCGCCTCTTGAACCCTCTCTTAAAGCGCCCCTGAATTGCTTTGGCAGATTTTCATAGCTCACACCCTCAGCGTTAAGCTCGGAAATTCTTGTAACGGCATCATACAGGTAAATAATTCTGCACCAGGTGGCTTTTCCTATAACTCCGTCAGGCGTCAGTCGGAAAATCCGCTGAAAGGCTTTTACTGCGTTTTCGGTGTTTTCGTCGAAGCGGCCAACCACATTTGAAATTTTCGGTATAGCGGGATAATTTGCAGAAATGCGATTCAGATAAAGCTGCATCCGTCTCACGTTTTCACTAAGGTCACCGACAGAAAGAGGCGTGCCGGGATAAGAGGGGACATTCTCTGAAACGGGTGCATTTACAACAAGCTCAGTGTCGTTTCCGTAATAGTAACGGATGATATCGATTGCCGAAAGTCCGTCTTCTGCAAGAGGTACCGTACCCCATTGGGAAAGACCGTCGCAGGTTACCTGCTTTCCGTCACAGTACTGGGTGAAAAATGGGTTTACCGTGCCTTCCTTTCTGAGGTAGTCGTTGAAAAGCTCGTCAACTATTCGGCTTATGTTTTCATAGATGTTGCGGCCGTTTATGAATTTCTGGTCAAAGGCGGTGTTGTTGGTGATGTCGAAATCATAGCCCATTGCAGGGTACCATTCGGAATAAACTCTGTTGAGTGCAAAGGAGATTTCAGCAAGTATGTTCGCCCTTATGGCTTCTTCGGGCCAGGTGGAGTAAATCTCTGAGGAAGCCACATTTTTGATATAGTCGGGAAAAGGCAGGGTGACATTGGCTGCAGAGGATGAGGGTGAGCCCAGATGTACGGTTATATATTCAGGTATTGTGGGTACTGCCATTTATTCAGTCCTTTCCTCATTTGGTGTAAGCTCCACGTTCAGCACAATTTCAGCACCGCCCGATGCGGAAACGGGAAGATTTTTCTTTTCCTGAAAGCCCTCTGCATAAACGTCGGCAGAGTATTCCACCTCTCTTGCAGTTTCACTTGAAAGAGAATCCTTTTCGGGATAGGCAGGCAGAGTGACAGTGGGTGTGTTGCCGTTTTCATCCGTTACAAGAAAAGAAAAAATTTCGCTCTCTTTTTTCACAATTATCTTTGCACCCGGTACGGGAAAAGCTCCTGCGCCCGAGTGTACGGATGCATAAAAGGTTGCCTTTCCGGAAAGGGTATCATCGGTGACTGTGGGTATAGTTTCTGTGGCGGTAGGCGGAGCTGATTCTATGCTTTCTTCAGGTGCTTCTGTCACTTTTGCAACAGCAGGCACAACTTCCTCTTTAAGGTGAGGGCTTCTTTTGCCGTAGAGTTTCATAAGCTGACCTGAGTATTCTTTTATGAGACGGTCAAGGTTTTCTGTGTTTTCCATAACAGTTCTCCTTTCAGTAAAAACATCGGTAATGTATATGCTTTAAAAAAGAAAAATATAAACTGAAAGATGCGTAATTTTTATACTGTTTTATATATTTTAATTGATAATACCTTGACGATATAATGCCGAAATGTTATTATTAGAAAAAGGTGTCAGGAAAAAGATACCAATAAATTTTCAGGAGTGGTTTATATGAAGAAAGTATTAGCAGTTCTCCTTTCTGTACTGATGATTATGAGTTCTTGTATGTGCTTAGCATCAGCAGCTTTCTTTAAGAAAAAAGGAGTTCTCCGCCTTATCGTTCCCGAAAACTGGGAAATGGATATCGGCGACAGCAGAACAGTTGACTGTGCAGTAAAGGACACAAGCAACTTCGTTAAGTGGTCAGCAGAGCCCGCCGACGTTGCAAAGGTTGACTCTTACGGCAGAGTAACTGCACTTAAAGAGGGCGAAGCAGTGATCACTGCACAGAATGAAGAAGGCTACACAGACAGCGTAACCCTTAAGGTTGTCAAAGAAGCAACAAAGTCCGAAGTCAGCCTTACAAAGAAGGACTACAAGGGTGAAGCAGTTGCAGAAAACAAGGTGCTTCAGAAGATTGTTACAAGATACGCTTATGAAGACGGTGCAGTACCCAAGAAGTTCTACAATGCTGCTAACTATGCTGATGCACAGACCGTTACAACAAAAGACGGAGCAGTATGGACAATCACAAACTACGGTGTTCTCCGTGTTGACGAAAAAGCAGCAGATGCAAGAGACAAGGAAATGCGTTTCATGGGTGACAGATACTTCTATTCACCCGACACAGGCGACGGCAAGGTGCTTGCAATTTTCAGCGATAATGCAAACGGCATCTGGACAGTTATGAAGGAAGGCTTTACACATATTGAAATGCTTCCCATTAACGGCACAGACAAGGCCGCTATGATGAGTGAAACAACTCAGAAATATGTTGCAAGACGTGGTATGGTTTCTGAGGCATATCTCCACGGTGACGAATGGATTCCTGCAGAAAGCGATAATGACGGTCTCTGGACTGCTATGTACGGCGGCGGTGAGCTTATGCGTTATGCAGTTCTCCGTGACGACCCCACAGCAACAAAGGAAGAAATTGAAGCAGCAAAGAAAACTGCTTACCTTTCAGCTGAAGCCGTTCTTCTTCTTACATACATCTCAATGCGTGAGGGCACAACAGAAGCCCTGGTAAGACATCAGAGACACGGCTCAATCACAGACTACGACACAGGTAAGTACTATTCAGCAGAAGTGCTTAAAGAGGGCGGCGACTTCTCACAGTATGTACCCTTTGAAAGTCCTGCTACAATGTTCGATAAAATGAACTCAAAATACCTCTGGACAGGTATTCCCTCATACACTCAGAATGACGACCACCTTGCAGTAGGTGATCCCGAAAGCTGGGTAGCAGCAGACAGCGCTGATGCAGCAAAAAGAGAAAGACTTGTTGAAGGCTTCTGGGCAAGAACATATTCATTCAAGAGCGAAAAGGAAGCAGGCCACAGTGATTACAACGGCTATATCTACTGGAGTCACAACGGTGACGGTACTGCAACAGGTATGTCAACAGAAAAGAATTCCGACGGCACAGATATGCTTCTCAACAACGAAAACCTGAGAGGCTATAAGGCTAACGCAACCGGCGAAATTCCTCAGAGACTCTGGGATGACCTTCTCGGTTCAAAGTCAGAGCTTAAGGATATGGGTATTTCAATCGACGACATCGTTTATAAGGGAGACACCTCAGCAGACGAAGTAATCGGCCATCTGTTTATCTATAAGCTTGCTTATGACATTCTCGGACCCGAAGATCCTGAAATCAAGGCAATCATTGAAACAACAATGGACAAATTTGCTCAGCACATCGTAGACAACGGCTATAATCTTGTTGACGGCTCAGGTCAGCCTACAACATGGGGCAAGTACAACAGAACCTATCTCCATAACGGTCAGGTTCTCGGCGGTGCAGCACTTCAGACCTCAGTTATTCTTTCAGCGTTCAAGCTTGCTCACTATGTAACAGGCGACAAGAAGTGGGACGACGAATACAGAATGGCAGCTCTCGACGAGCAGTATCAGTACGCAAAAATTATGACACAGAACCGTGAGAGATACAGATTTGCAATCCTTGAATTTGCAAACTCAGCTTCACCCATTCTCGGCTTCATTCTCAGACCTCTTATCAAAACAACTCTCGTAGACACAGTTTACAGAATTATCCTCAACTACTCTGACGAAGAAATGGCAATGCTTGCTTATTACCTTCTTTTCCAGATGGAAGACGACGAAACTCTTCTTCAGTACTACCGTGAGGGTATTGACGACTGGTGGTTCTCAATGAGCTTCAGTGAAAATCCCCTTTGGTATTACGTATATCAGCTTGCATACCCCGATAAGGAAATCAAGGACCAGTACGGCAACAACATCGTTGAAACAGCAGCATGGCAGCTTTCACGTCACCCGATTGATACAAGAATTTATCTTTCTTCAAACGAAAACCGTGACGATATCGACGAGTTCAACCTTGCTGAAGCAGGTATCGGTGACACAGAAGTGCTTTCATTTGACCCGAACCACAAAAAGCCCTTCTTCTACGGTTCAGACAATCAGATTCTGAAGCTTATCGGTATGGTTCTTGCCGCAGCAACAGGCAGACTTAAGTGGAAGGTTGCAGCAGCAGACGAAAGAGGCCTTCACAAGTATAACGGCTCATCCTACACTCTGAATACTCACGAGCCTAACTGTATGGAAGGTTCAACAACCTACACACTTCCTTACTGGATGGGAAGATACCACGGACTTCTTAAATAACAAAAAAATATAAGCCCTCAGATGAGGGCTTTATTTTTTTTAAATGGATGAATTATACTATCAAGTGCAACACTTTGATAAAATAAAGTAACCCATATAAATCCATGGTATAATGTGATTGCGAGAAAACAAAAACCAAGGAGGATTTATATGAGTTACACACATCTTACCATAGAAGAACGCTGTT